>NZ_JAXION010000015.1:0-53406 GCF_049311045.1 Rhodococcus sp. 7Tela_A2
GGCGCGCCCCGGCCCGTGCGGGGGCGGGGGCGGGGCCGGTTCTGTTGTGCTCGTTCGCTCGTGTTCCGGCTCGGGAAACTGTCCCTCGTTCAAGTGACAGCGCGATGATCATCGGTGGGCTTAGTATCTTTAACAGATACAGTTGCAGTCGTTTGTGATCGAACCCTTGTTTCGATGACGTGGCACGACCGCGTTGCGACAGGAGGCGTCACATGGTGGTCCGACGAGTGTGGTCGGCCGGGCTCGCGGCTCTGTGCGTTGCCGCGTTCACGGCGGGAGTGGCGGGTGCGCAACCGCTCGTCGGGGTGACGGGGTCCTCATCCTCTGTGCCCGTGGTGCCGGGGCCGCCGGCGGTAACCCACGCGGAGGCTGCCGAATACGCGGAGAACAATCCCGGCGCGGTGCCGCCGCAGACGAACGACTTCTCGTGTGTGCTCTCGCCGGAGAACCCCCGGCCGGTGGTGCTTGCGCACGGGACCGACTCCAACAGCTACTCCGACTTCGCCGCACTCACACCCCTTCTCGCTGCATCCGGGCGGTGCGTCTTCGCGGTGAACTACGGTTTGGCGGCCGGGGCCGAGTCGTACGGCACGGGTGAGATCCGGGTGTCCGCAGCACAATTCGGCGAGTTCGTGGAGCGGGTCCGGGCCGAGACCGGAGCTACCGAAGTCGACGTCGTCGGGTATTCGCAAGGCGCGGTCGTCACCCGCTATTACATCAACAAACTCGGAGGCGCCCACGTGGTCGACCGCTGGGTCGGGGTGGCGTCTCCCAGCTACGGCGGCACCTTCTACGGTCTCGCGACCGCGATCGCCGCGTTACCCGGCGCAACCGACTTCCTCGAGGGCGAATTCTCGGTGGCGCTTGCGGAGCAACTCCAAGGTTCGGTACTGCTCACCGAATTGAACGCGCCGAGCGACACCGTTCCCGGCGTGCAGTACACCACCATCGGAACCCGATTCGACGAAGTGATCCAACCCGCCGACAACGTTGCGTTGCGCGGAGAAGGTGCGGTCAATCTCGTCGTCCAGGATCTGTGTCCACAGAATCGGACCGGCCACTTCAACATGGTCTACGACGAATTCACGTTGCAACTGATCCGGCATGCCCTCGATCCCGATCGAGTCGCATTGGGCACGTGCACCCGGGTTGCGCTGGGAACCGGAATCCCGGAGGTCGTCCGCCAGGCCAACTTCTGAGCGCACCGGTCACCGCGGAAACGGTCGGCATCGACCGGTCACCAGCGGTTGCGCACCTTTTCCGCGAAACCGAGGAGGTTCTCGATCTCGAGCCGGCTACCGTCGTCGAGGACGACGAAGCCGGTATAGCGGCCGAACACCTGATGCTGGGTCGAACGGAGAACGAGAGCGTTCACGTCCGCGGCCCGATCGTGAATCGGCACGAACTCCATCTCGAAACGGTGGTCGTTGCTGGTGAATCGCCACGGCGCACCGTCGTGCGTGCCGACCGGCAGGTGGAACTGCACGCGGTCGAGTTTGTGGGCGACATCGTCATGGAAGACCACGTTCTCGCTCGCCGCGCCGGTGTCCCCGAACCCGTAGCCGATGTTGAAGCCGAAGGGCAGTCCGTCGTGCAGGCCGGACGCCGAACCCCAGTACCAGGTGTTGTCGTAGGTCCAGACTCCCCGGCCCCAGTCGAACACGCCGAACGCTGTCGCGGGGTCGAACAGGTGCTCGCGGCCGTCGACCGTCACGCTGCCCCGGGCGGGCAGGCAGTTGATCTTCTGGTTGTAGTAGAAGGCCTTCGGGCTGGACGGGAACGGGGTGGCGATCACCATCCGGTCCATCGGCGGCTGAGTCAGCACCAGCTCACCCGACAGCCCGCGGCCTCCGCCGAACCCGGGATGGTCGACGATCAGCCGTCGTGCCTGTCCCTCGTTCCGATACTCGATGTGCACGTCGCCGCGGCGAACCACCACATCGCCCGAGTCGGCGCTCGCGGGCAAGCCCATTCGGCCGCGCGGAAAGGGGATCATCGTGTTCTCCGTGACGTCTGCCGGCCCGGCGAGGTCGAGCCAACTGACGCCGAGCAGACCCATGTAGCCGTTGTCGGCCACGGTCAGAGCGATGCCGTAGGGGCCGGAATCGCCGTCGGACAGGACGCAGTAGTAGTCCCATTCCTTGACGCGCAGACCGGACGCCGAGACCTTCCGGCGGTCGTACCGACGTTCCTCGCTCGCGCTCCATCCGGTCTCGATGAGCGTTCCGCTGTCGTCGAGGAGAGGGCCGGTGGTGAGGCGTCGTTGCTGCATACCCGGCGAGACTACTGGGCCGTGGTGGCGACACCGTGTCGGTGTGGGCGACCGACTCCCTAGAATGGGGGAGCCATCGTCGCCGAACCCTGGAGCAGTATTCGTGACACACCCGCCGGTTAGCTTCCGCATCGCAGTGCGCCCACCCGCACCGGCGGTGCTCTGACATGCGGGTGGTGTTCGCAGGTACTCCCGGCCCCGCGGTGCCGGCGCTGCGGCGGCTCATCGCCTCGCCCCGCCACGAGGTCGTCGCGGTCGTGACGCGGCCCGACACCACCGCCGGTCGCGGCCGGAAGGCGGTCCGATCCGAAGTGGGGCAGGTCGCCGACGAGCACGGTATCGAGGTGCTTGCTCCGCAGGCACCTCGCGACCCCGAATTCATCGCCCGTCTCACCGAACTCCAGCCCGATTGCTGCCCCGTCGTCGCATACGGAGCGTTGATCCCGCCCGCCGTGCTGGAGATCCCCCGGTACGGCTGGGTGAACCTGCACTTCTCTCTGCTCCCCGCATGGCGCGGAGCAGCACCGGTGCAAGCCGCGATCGCCGCGGGTGACGAGATCACCGGAGCCAGCACGTTCCGGCTCGAAGCCGGTCTCGACACGGGCCCGGTGTACGGCGTGGTGACCGAGATGATCCGGCCCACCGACACCGCCGGTGATCTGCTGGGTCGTCTCGCGGAGGCCGGTGCAACGCTGCTCGAATCGACGCTCGACGGTCTCGAGGACGGCATCCTCGTTCCCGCGCCGCAACCCGCCGAGGGTGTTTCCCACGCCCCGAAGGTCACCGTGGACGCCGCACGGGTCGACTGGACGCGGCCTGCGCACGTGGTCGACCGCCACGTCCGCGCGGTCACCCCGGCGCCGGGCGCGTGGACCATGATCGGCGACCTGCGAGTCAAGCTCGGGCCGGTGACCCCCGTCGACGAGACGCTCGAACCCGGCGAACTCGCGGTCCTCAAGAACGGTCTGCTCGTCGGGACAGGGTCCACCGCGGTGCGGCTCGGCACCGTGCAGCCCCCCGGCAAGAAACCGATGGCAGCAGCAGATTGGGCGCGCGGCGCCCGACTCGACTCGAAAGTACGTGCGCAATGAGTGAAGCTCGCAAACCGGCCCGGCGTTCAGGGCAGAAGCCGGGCGGACATACCGGGCGCAACACCGCCCCGCGGCAGACTCGCCGTCCCACCCAGTCGGCGGTGGATCCGGCCCGCACCGCGGCCCGGGACGTGCTGCGCGCGGTCCGCGAGCGCGATGCCTACGCCAATCTGGTGCTGCCGGCCCTCCTTCGCGAACGCAAACTGGACTCTCGTGACGCGGCGCTGGCCACCGAACTCACCTACGGGGCGGCACGCGCGCAGGGACTGCTCGACGCCGTCATCGCCGATGCCGCCAACCGTCCCGTCGACGAGATCGACGGCGCGCTGCTCGACGTGCTGCGGCTGGGCACCTATCAGTTGTTACGGACCAGGGTCGCCCCGCACGCCGCCGTGGCGACCAGCGTCGACCTCGTCCGCACCGAATTCGGTTCGGGACGAGCAGGATTCGTCAATGCCGTGCTGAGGCGAGTGGGGGAACGAACCGAGGACGAGTGGATCGACCTGCTCGCACCCGACCCCGAGCGCGACCCGGTGGGGCACCTGGCGTTCCGGTACGCGCACCCGCTGTGGATCGCCCAGGCATTCGTGCATTCCCTCGGTGCCGACGCAGGGGAACTCGCCGACGTGCTCGCGGCCGACGACGCCCGTCCGATCGTGCATCTTGTCGCCCGGCCCGGTGTGATCACCGCTGAGGAGCTTGCACTCGTGACCGGCGGCGAGATCGGTCCGTGGTCGCCGTACGCGGTGCACATCGAACACGGCGATCCCGGTCGGCTCGAGCCGGTCCGCGAGGGCATGGCCGCGGTGCAGGACGAAGGCAGCCAGCTCGTCGCGCGAGCGCTCACGCTGGCTCCGCTGCTCGGCGAGGACACGGGGCGCTGGCTCGATCTGTGCGCCGGACCCGGTGGCAAGGCGGCCCTGCTCGGCGCTCTCGCCGCGCTGGACGGATTCTCGGTGGATGCGGTCGAACCCGTCGAGCACCGTGCCGACCTGGTCCGCAAGACCGCGCGTGATCTCCCGGTGGTCGTGCATGTCGCGGACGGCCGCGACTCGGGTCTCGAGCCCGGGTACGACCGGATCCTGGTCGATGCACCCTGCACCGGGCTCGGGTCGCTGCGCCGCCGGCCCGAGTCGCGCTGGCGCCGTAGGCCCGAAGATGTGGCCGACCTCGTCAAACTGCAGAAAGAGCTTCTCGGCGCGGCGATCGGTCTGCTGCGTCCCGGTGGCGTGGTGTTGTATTCCACCTGCTCGCCGCACGTCTCGGAGACCGTCGGGGTGGTGTCCGACGCGGTCCGCCGGTACGGGGTCGAACAACTCGACACGAGGGAACTCCTCCCGGGTGTGCCGAAACTCGGTGACGGACCGGGTGTGCAGTTGTGGACGCACCGGCACGGCACGGACGCGATGTTCATGGCGGCTCTGCGCAAACCGCGCGACTGAGACATCCCGACGGGACAACACGTACGAGGACTCTGCCGGACTCGTCGGGTGTCCTGTCGCACGGCTAGGGTTTCGGTATGCCCGATATCGTCACCCTGACCATGAATCCGGCCCTCGATGTCACCACCTTCGCCGAGGAAGTCGTACCCACCCGCAAGCTCCGGTGCGAGGAGCCGTTCTACGACGCGGGGGGTGGAGGCATCAACGTCGCCAAGGTCGCGCGTGTGCTCGGTGCGTCGGCGGGAGCGGTGTTCCCGGTAGGTGGCGCACGGGGCCGGCAGATGAGCGGGCTGCTCGACGACGACCACGTCGACGCGTATGTCGTGCCCATCGTCGACGACACCCGCGAATGCTTCACCGCGATCGACCGCAAGACCGGGCACGAATACCGGTTCGTCACACCGGGGCCGGACCTGACTCGCGACGAACAGGAGCGTTGCCTGGCGGTGCTCACCGAAGCAGCCCGAGGCGCACAGTATCTCGTGGCCAGCGGCAGCTTCCCGCCCGGCGTCTCCGGGGCGTTCGTCCACCGGGTCGCGGAAGTCGCCCACGCCGCCGGGGCGCGCTTCGTGCTCGACTCGTCGGGAGAGGCTCTGGCGAGCATCGAGTCCGGGGTGTTCCTCGTCAAGCCGTCGCTGGGCGAACTGTGCGAGTGGGTCGGCCGGGACCTGCCCGGCACGGACGACCGGATCGAGGCCTCGCGCGAACTGGTCGAGCGCGGAGTCGCGGAGATCGTGGTGGTGTCGCTCGGCCCCGACGGCGCCATCATGGTCACCGCCGACGACGCCGTCGAGGTGCCCGCGCTGGAGGTGGAGGTACGGAGCGCCGTGGGTGCCGGTGACAGCATGGTCGCCGGACTCGTCGTCGGACTACTGCAGGAACGCACGCTGCGCGACGCGCTGGCGCTGGGTGTCGCGTGCGGCACCGCAGCGCTGTTGACCGCCGGAAGCCGCGTATGCCGTCGTGAGGACATCGATCGGTTCGACGCGGTCGCCCGGAGCACGTAGGCAAAGCGCCGTGGTACCCGGCTCGCTCGGTTAGCCTGGGAGGATGGATCTTCGGCCGAAGTCCTCGCGCACCCGACATGCGGGAGCGCGGGAATGAGTAACGGGCGGCCCGCCTATCTGCAATGGGCCTCGATCGGACTGGTAGCGATCGGAGGCCTGTTCGGGGCCGGCAGCCGCGAAGGCGTTTCGCTGGCTATCCCGAAACTCGGCGAAGTCCCGATCGCGATCGCCGTCGTGAACATCGTCGGTGCATTTCTCCTCGGCTATCTGTACGAAGCCGTCACCCGGATCGACAGCGCGAAGCCCACGGGGAAGAATCTGAAGCTCCTTCTGGGAACCGGATTCTGCGGCGGTTTCACCACTTACAGTTCGCTTGCGACCGACACGGCGGTGCTCTTCCGGGACGGATACATCTGGCAGGGCGTGGTGTACGTGGTCGGGACACTGATCGTCGGTGCGTGCGCCACCTGGGCGGGAATTGCGGTTGCCAGTAGCGTCAACGCGCGCATGACGCCGCCCGCCGGGGGAGGGATGACATCGTGACGCCGCTCATCTTCATCACGCTGAGTATCGCGGGTGGGGTCGGAGCAGTCGTGCGCTTCGTCCTGGACGGTTTCATCCGTGCACACATGAAGACGAAGTTCGCGTGGGCGACGACCATCATCAACGTGTCGGGATCGCTCGTCCTGGGATTCCTCACGGGACTCACGGTCGAGCATCTCGTCTCCACCGACGCCAGCTATGTCATCGGAACCGGATTCCTCGGTGGATACACCACATTCAGTACGGCGAGTTACGAGACGGTGCAACTGATCAAGGAGCGCCGATACGGGGATTCGTTCATCAGCGGTGTGGTGATGCTGGTGCTGGCCCTCGCCGCCGCAGGAATCGGGTTGTGGATCGGCACGTCGATCTGAATCCGAGTTCGCCGGGGGAGCGCCCCGGTCCGTTGCTCCGGTTCACGTCCGTGCGGCCTCGCTGTGGGGACCGGGAAAATCCAGTCGGTGCTCGGCCTCGATGATCCGGACGGTGCCGGACTTGCTGCGCATCACGATCGATTGAGTGCCCGCGCGGTTTCCGCCGAAGTACCGCACGCCACGCAACAGCGGCCCGTCGGTGACTCCCGTGGCGGCGAAGAACACGTTCGCGCCGCCGACCAGGTCCGTCGTGTGGAGGACCCGATCGGTATCGTGCCCCGCGGCCTGAATCTGCCCGCGTTCGCCGGCGTCCCGGGGAGTCAGTTGCGCTTGAATCGTTCCTCCCAGGCACCGCACCGCCGCTGCCGCGAGGATGCCTTCCGGTGTGCCGCCTATGCCCATCGCCATATCGATACCGGAGGTGGGGCGCGCAGCGGGAATTGCCGCCGGGACGGCCCCCTCCGGCAGCAACCGCACCCGCGCGCCGGCCCGGCGGATCCGGTCGACCAGTTCGGTGTGACGCGGCCGGTCGAGCACGGCCACGGTCAGGTCCGCGACCGACGTGCCGAGCGCGGCGGCGACGCGCGAGATGTTCTCGGACACCGGAGCGGTGATGTCCACGGCGTCTGCCGCGTCCGGGCCCACCGCGATCTTGTTCATGTAGAACACCGACGAGGGGTCGAACATGGCCCCGCGCTCGGCTACCGCCACGACGCTCAGCGAATTCGGCGCGCCGGCGGCCATCAGTGTGGTGCCCTCTACCGGGTCGACCGCGAAATCGCACTCCGGTCCGGTGCCGTCGCCGACCAACTCGCCGTTGAACAGCATCGGTGCTTCGTCCTTCTCGCCTTCGCCGATCACGACGACGCCCCTCATGGTCACGGTCGACAGCATGATGCGCATCGCGTCGACCGCCGCACCGTCCCCGCCTTCTTTGTCGCCGCGTCCGACCCACCGGCCGGATGCCAGTGCGCCGGCTTCCGTCACGCGGACCAGTTCCAAGGCGAGATTGCGGTCCGGGAACAGGGGTCCCGCTTCTCCGGTGGCGCTCATGTCGTGGATGCTCCTCCGAACGCGGTTCGTTGCGCGTGCTGTCGTCAGGGACGCTCGGCAGAGGGAATGTAGTGCGCGATCACCAGGAACACCCACGTGGTGAGAATGTACGGCCACGTGTAGGTGGGAACCCCGAGGTCGTGCATCCACAGGGTGACGACTGCGGTGACGACGGTGCCGATCAGCGCGAGGACCCAGGAGACAACACTCTCCTTCAAGAAGGTCACGGAGAGCGCGATCGCGGTGAGCACACCGGAATACCCGCTCAGACCGTTTCCTGTCTCGGTGAGGCTCTCGCCCAGTGCGAGGGCACACAGCGTGCCGACGACACTACCGAGCAAACCCGCCAGACCGACCTTCCAATTCGCAATGAACAGGCCGATGAGGATGAGGGCACCGGCCCAGACATTGTCGACCAGAACCACTTCCGAGACGTTGGTCAGCAACGACCGGAAGAACGCCACCGTGGTCGAGTCGATGGTCATCGACGACGATTCGACCCACCAGCGTTCGAAACCGAAATGGATGATCGTCGCCACGATGCAGAACGGTGCCGTCGTCGACGGGAGTCCGTAGATCTTCAGCGGTGTCCGCATGAACAGTGCATTGACCAGCCACGTGACCGGTGCGGCAAGCGCCCCGCCGACGAGTGCGATGGGGTACGAGAACCACTGGCTGCCGAGGGTGGCAAAGGTCGCAGCGCCGACCAGGGCCCCGGAGAAACCTTGCATACCGAAGATCAGGTCGGACGCTTTCGTACGGATGACCCACCCGGTAAAGGTCTGTGCCACACAGCCGATCGCCACCAGCACTGCCATCTGCCAGCTGGCGACGACGAAGGCCACCATGATGAGCAGCGAGGTGTAGATGTTCGCCTGGAAATAGATCTGTGACGGACCGTGGCCGAACCCCACCAGCCAGGAGCGCGGTGAGGCCATGGAATCCTGCGGTGCAGTTCCCGTAGTCATGTCCAGCTCCTTCGCCGTGCATCCGGTATGGATCGGTGACCGTCGAGCGCCCCTACATCTTGCGGATCGCCGGAGCGGCGAACCCCGTGAGTGCTTCGTGAGCCGCTCCCGCCGCCGCGTGAGTGGCGCGGGCCACCGTGACAGGATCGTTGGCGACCAAGCGCATCCAGACGCCGGCGTCGTTCGGCAGCGCACTCACACCGAACAAGCCGTCCGGCAGAGTGGCGGCCAGCGCGTCGTGGAGCAGATCCGCGAGCACGGCGACCGGCACCAGCGGAGTGAACACGTACAACATCGCGAGGATGTCGTGGTCGGCCAGGACGCCGAGACTCGGTGCTGCGGCGGAATCGTGATCCTCGCCGGGACACAGCCGGACCCGGTCGAGTGCCACGAGACGACCGCCGGGCCGCCGGACTTCGACGTCGGACGCGTAGACCTCGTACCTGTGGCGCTCGTCGCGGGCGAGCCGTCCGGCATACACGGTCTCCCCGAGAAGGAGCGTGGCCGATTCGTCGAGCGTCACCGAGGTGTGCTGGTAGAAGCGCGATCCGGCGAACGGAACCACGGGTTCGGGCAGGTACTCGGTGTACGCACCGGCCCCCACCGAGATGTTCGTGACGGACGACGCGTAGTCGTAGTCCATCCGATACACCCTGGTTTGCGCCTGCGTCGTCACATGTGCCGAGGTGCCTGTCCCGAATGTGAGATCGGTGCGCAACCGGTCCGCCTGGAGAATGCCGCCGCCCGAGGACATCACGTACGTGTACGGAACATCGGGGCGCAACGGATCGAAGTACAGCGGGCGCATGATCTGCAGCGGTGACTTCTGATAGTGCTGCACGAGTTCGGTGCGGTCCCGGTCCTGGTTGTGCTCGAAACCGAGTTGGAGGATACCGACCTTGCCCGGGCTCCCGACCGGGAGAGGCGAGTCACCGCCCGCATACCGGAGTACCTCGGCCGGCACCCGGACGGGCTCGAAGTAGTCCGGCTGGAGCCGATATCCACCGGGGTGCACCGGGCGGACGGGTAATGGGCTCACGGGTGCCAAGCCCCGGGGCGCGTTCGGATCCGCCCCGGGATCGAGGGCCCTGCCCGTCGAGATGTCGGCCGTCATCAGACGAGTTCGGTCCGTGCGCCGTTCCACAACGACAAGATCTGGTCGAGGAGCACGTCCAGGCCTTCGCCGGTGAGCGAGTTGGTGAGGACGACGGGGGCGCCATCGCGTACCCGGATGGCGTCACTCTCCATCACGCCGAGATCCGTCCGGACATACTGTGCGATGTCGATCTTGTTGATCACCAGGATGTCGCTGTCGGTGATGCCCGGACCCCGCTTACGCGGCATCTTCTCGCCTTCCGCCGTGTCGAGGACGAACACGAAGACGTCGGCCAGCGAGGGCGAGAACGTGAGAGTGAGATTGTCCCCACCGGATTCGTAGATCAGCGTGTCGATATCCGGGAATCGCTGCAGCAATTCCTCTCCGACGGCGAGATTCATCGTCGGGTCGTCGCGCACGGCCGTGTGCGGGCACGCGCCGGTCTCGACGCCCACCACCCGTTCGGGGTCGAGCACCCCGTCGAGTTCGCGCCGGACGTGCTGCGCGTCCTCCTGGGTATAGATGTCGTTCGTGATGACACCCGGAGTGCGTCCGGCTGCGATGAGCAGGGGCACAAGCGCTTCGGTCAGTGCCGTCTTCCCCGATCCCACCGGTCCCCCGATACCGATCCTCAATGCGTTGTCACCCATAGTTTTCGTTCCCCTCGGATCTTCACGGGGCCGGCGCTTCGGCCGGCCGCTCTTCGGTATGCGCGGTCAACTGGCGAACAGGCGCGCCTCGGCCCGTTCGTGCTGTGCGGACATGATGTCGGCCATCGGTGCGAAGCCTCCGAGATCGTGCACGTCACGTTCGGCGGCGTCGTGTGCCACCTGCTCGATCACCGGGCCGACGGCGTGCAGAATCACCTGCGCCTGCCGGTGATCGGCCAGCCGGAGGCGCAGCGCGGCGCCCACGAAACTCACCGCGAATGCGGAGAGATCGGAGGCCACCGCGATGCCCGTTCCGACGCCGGTCGCCGAGTAGATGAGAGCGGACACCACCGGCTGGCATCCCGGCGTGGCCCGCGCCTTCACTCGCCGTTGGTACTCGTCCAGCGCGTCGCTGCCGAGCACCACGTCGGCAAGGTCCGCGAGCTGGTGACCGCTGCGTACGGACGCCCGTCGCATCTCGGCATTCAACTTGGACGCGAACAGGCGGTGATCGATTTCCTCGACGAGCTCCCAGTCACCCGCCCCCGCCGCCCGATGTGCGGCGGCGAGGGCTGTCGCGTCCCCGGGCCCGACCGTGTGGACGAGCAACGAACACAACAGGTCCTGCACCTCACCGGGGTCGACGAGGCGGGCCTGACTGTAACCCTCCAGTCCGTGCGACATGGTGTAGAAGCCGCTCGGGAACGCCGAGTCCGAGAACTGCAGACTCGTCAGCAACTGGCGAATATCGGACGTCACCGTGTCACCTCAGGCCAGGAAGAACATCTGCGTGAGCGGGAGGGTCTGCGCAGGATCGATCGCCGCCGGTTTTCCGTCGTACGTGACGTCGTAGGTCTCGGGATCGACTTCGACGACCGGGGTGGCGGTGTTGCGCACCATGTGCTGCTTTCCGATGTTGCGGCACCTCTTCACCGGCAGCACCTGACTCTCCAGCCCCAGCTTTTCGGGCACACCGTTCGCGATCGCCGCCTTCGACATGAACGTGGCTCTCGTGGACTGCAATGCCCTGCCCTGCGCACCGAACATCGGGCGGTAGTACACCGGCTGCGGCGTGGGCAGCGACGCGTTCGGTTCACCCATCAGACCCCAGTTGATCAGGCCGCCTTTGACGATCACCTTGGGCTTGGCGGCGAACGACGTCGTCGGCCACAGCACGATGTCGGCCATCTTCCCTTCTTCGAGCGACCCGATGTAGTCCGAGACGCCCTGGGTGATCGCGGGGTTGATGGTGATTTTCGCCAGGTAGCGCAGCACGCGGAAGTTGTCGTTGTCCGGTGAGTCCTCCGGCAGCTTGCCGCGCTTGTCCTTGCAGTGGTGTGCGATCTGGAACGCACGCATGAAGGACTCGCCGATACGGCCCATGGCCTGTGAATCGGAGGACACCATCGAGATGATGCCTTCGTCGTGGAACACCGTTTCGGCGGAGATCGTCTCGGCACGCACGCGAGAGTCCGCAAATGCGACGTCTTCCGGGATGTCGTGCGACAGGTGGTGGCACACCATCACCATGTCGAGCAGTTCATCCACCGAATTGGCCGTGTAGGGGAGCGTCGGGTTGGTGGAGGACGGCAGCACGTTCGGGTGACCCGTGACCTTGATGAGGTCGGGTGCGTGTCCGCCGCCGGCGCCCTCGCTGTGGAACGTGTGGATCGTCCGGCCGTCGATCGCGTCCAGAGTGTTCTCGACGAAGCCCGACTCGTTGAGGGTGTCGGTGTGTACGGAGATCTGGATGTCGTAGCGGTCGGCGACGTCGAGTGCGTTGCTGATCGCGGCGGGTGTGGCGCCGTAGTCCTCGTGCACCTTCAGACCTGCCGCGCCTGCTTCGATCTGCTCACAGAGTGCCTCCGGCAGGGATCCGTTCCCCTTTCCGAGGAAGCCCATGTTGACCGGCATCGCTTCAGCGGATTCGAGCATCCGGTGGAGGTTCCAGACGCCGGGGGTGGTGGTGACACCGTTGGTCCCGTCCGTCGGTCCGGTGCCGCCACCGAACAAGGTGGTGATTCCGTTCGCCAGGGCCGTCACGCCCTGCTGCGGGGAAATGTAGTGCACGTGGGAGTCGAAGCCGCCCGCCGTCGCGATGCAATGTTCACCGGCGAGGAGTTCGGTACCCGGCCCGACGACGAGTCGGGGATCGACGCCCTTCTGAAGATGCGGGTTGCCGGATTTGCCGACACCGGCGATCTTTCCGTCCCGTACTCCGATATCGCCCTTGAGGACGCCGAGCACCGGATCGAGGATGATCGCGTTCGTGATGACGAGGTCCAGCACTCCCTGGGCATCGGTTCCCTGGGGGTCGGCGCCCATTCCGTCGCGCGCCGTCTTGCCGCCGCCGTAGACGATCTCGTCGCCGTAGTTGCCCTCGTTGAAGTCTTTTTCGATCTCGATGACGAGGTTCGTGTCGGCGAGGGTGACTCGGTCACCCGTCGTGGGTCCGAAGAGGTCCGTGTATTGCTTGCGCGAGATGATTGCCATTACTTTGCGCCCTTCTTCTTCTTCGAGGTGCTCTTGCTCTCTCGCGCCTGGGGTGTGCCGTCCTGGTACTCGAGTTCCTTCATGAGCGCCATGGCACGGATCTTTGTGCCCTCGGAGTCCAGACCGCCGTCGACGAGGTTGTTGAAGCCGATGACGTGGCGGTTGCCGGCGTACGCGACGAGGGTCACCTCGCGGGTGTCGCCGGCCTCGACGCGCACCCCCAGCCCGGAGGGCAGATCCAGGTGCATTCCGTAGGCGAGTTCACGATCGAACAGCAGCGCCTTGTTGACCTCGAAGAAATGGAAATGGGACCCGATCTGGATTGCACGATCTCCGGTGTTGCTCACCTGCAGGGTGACGCTGCGGCGCCCCGCGTTGATCTCGATGTCGTCTTCGCTGTGGTCGTATGTGGGCTTGGCTACCATGATGATTCCTTCCTCGCGGAGCGGTTGCGTGCTGCAGCGCGCCGTCGGGTCGATCTGCCGGTCAGTGTGAAGACGCGGTAGCGGGGTGTCGGTGGCTGTGTTCGGTGCCGGGATCGTCGCCGGGACGGCTCCGATCTGCGTGCTCGTGTCCGTGTCCGTGTCCGTGGCCGTGCGCGCTGTCCGGCGAGTCGTCGAAAGCGTGCGAATGGGCGTAGCCGTGGCCGTGGTCCGCCATCAGGCCGGACTCGACTCCGGTACGGCCGTGGGCGAGTTCGTGCACTGCGTCGCGGATGCGCGCATCGATGATGCGGATCGCTGCCTGTTCGCTCATCAACGGTCCGTAGAACTCACAGCCGGTAAACCTGCTGTCGTCCAAAGGAACAGGGGACTCCCGGCGAAAGCCTGCCGGAACGACTACGGCGTGTGGGTGGCCGAGCCGTCGCAGCCGTTGCAGAACGTCGGCAAGATCGTCGTCGGTGTGTGTCGTGGCAACCTCCACTACGTTGCCTGCTCCGTGGGTGCGCACCAGGTGCGCGACGCGGTGCAGTTCCGCCTCGTCGAAAGGGTCGGAGGAAGGGGCCTGGATCACCATCGCGGCGTCGGACGAGCGGCTCCGAATACCCGTGGCCGCCAGGCGCAGCCACGAGATCAGATGGTCGGGGCTGCCGAACGGCGCCGCCAGCGCGAGACGTTCCGGTGCGCTCGCTGCCAGCCACCGCACCGTCTTGGCGGTGTCGGCCACCAAGGTCGGATTACGCCCCATCGTCATGGGAACGACCACGATCGGGCCGTCTCCGGACGCCAGATGGCGGGTGAGCAGATTGTGGAGCGGCCGGCCGATCGGGGTGACGAACCACCGGTTGCGAGCCTGTTCGAGGTACCGCACGTCCGCGCCTTCGGCGCTTTCGTGGCCCGCGACCAGAATCGTGGTGGCGTCTTTCCCGGCGGGTTCGGCCACGTCAGTTCCCGATCGGGTCGTGGCAGGAGACCAGCTTGCTCCCGTCGACGAACGTCGCTTCGACCTGCAAGAGCGGCAGGCGTTCCCGCACGCCTCCCATGCAGTCCTTCTCCGCGACGATCGTTCTTCCCAGCTCCATGACTTCCGCAACGGAGCGTCCGTCGCGAGCGCCTTCCAGGATCGCCTCGCTGATGAGCGCAGTCGCCTCGCTGGCGTTGAGCTTCGTGCCCCGTTCGCGTCGTCGGCGTGCAAGTTCTGCAACCTGGTACACGTAAAGCTTTTCGATTTCTCGTGGAGTCAAATCCATTTCTGCTCCCGCAATGCCGTAGGTTCCGATTCGATGAGCATCTCCCGGCGACGAGCCGGAGCTCGCTGTCTCGGACGATACGCCGGAGCCGCAATGAAGTTCGGCCTTTGGTTTTTTCATCGGACGCGGCAGCGCCGACGCCGAGACCGATAAGCGCGGCGACACCCGGCGAACCTCCAGATATTAGGAACAGCGGTCGTTGTCGTCGTCCGTGAACTGAATATCTATTCATATGTGCAGTCGTTCAGCCTGCATGCGTGGCGCCCGACGCTGTAGTGACGCGCGTCTGCTGCTCCGACCCTCCACCGGGGAACGAAAGGCTTCGTGTGCCGGATCCGTGGAAGACTGCATTTCGGCGGATCCGAAGAATGGTCGACTCGGTGGTGCGAATCGGCTGCACAATTTCCGGACGGAACAAAGACCGAAACGGACGGATCGCAATTCTTTGTCGTGCGTTCAGTTTCGGAGCCGAGCGAGAGTCGGTGAATTGCGCGTGGACCGCCGGCGGTCGGGTCGCCGTATCGGGTAACGGCAAGCCCGGACGTATTTCACGAGGTCCAGAATTACGGCCGACCGGATTTCCGTACCAGCGTCGTGGTTCTTCGACGGCGGACACATCATCGCCGAATCCGGTCGTGACATCGATAAGGCGTGCGGCGCACAGTCGCCGCACGCCCCTCGACCGCTCGGGTGTGCTATCCGCTCTCGACCGGCACGACGGTCATTTCGACGAGGTCGTCGCCCAACGCCGACAGGGCGCTTCGCACGCTGGTCAGCGACTCCGCAGGGGTCAGGATTTCCGCGCGGACCCGTGGGGTGACATCCATGGTTCGTTTCTGTCCTCGGACCATCTGGTCGACCGACGAAGCCGTCGTGACGAATACCTCGGACAACATCGCGCGGCGGGCACCTGCGGCGAGCACTTCCCGTTCCACGCCCGCGGCCCCACCCGAGTCGAGAACCGCGGTGACCAGGTACAGCGTGTTCCCGGGCTCCAACGGCTTCGGAGCCGCGGAAACCGTTGCCCCGTCGGCCGTGGGATCGGGGGGAGTGGGGCCCTCCTGGTAGGCGCTCATCCCCTGCTGGCTGAGGTCGAGATGTTCTTCTTCCTCGGCACTGACGCGAAGTCCGATCGTCTTCTCGATCGCGAAGGCGATCACCAAGGTGAGCACCAGCGCGTAGGCGATCACCGAGGCCAGTGCGACGACCTGATAACCCAGCAGTGTCAATCCACCACCGTGGAACAGACCGTCTCGGCCGATCGAGTTGATGGCTTCTTCCCCGAAGAACCCGACGCACAGGGTGCCGAACACGCCGCCGATGAAGTGGACCGCCAGCACGTCGAGCGCATCGTCCACGTGCAGAAGCCTTTTCAGGCCGAGTGCCAGGTAGCACACCACTCCGGCGAGGGCGCCGATGACCACCGCGGCCCAGCTGCTGACATAACCCGCGGCGGGAGTGATGGTCGCCAATCCGGCGACCGCGCCGGTCACGGCTCCGAGCACGGTCGAATGGCCTTCCCGGTACCGCTCGAACACCAGCCAGACAAGCATCGCAGTGGCACCCGCCAACTGGGTGTTGACCAGCGCCTGCGCGGCAACTCCGTTGGCCTGCAGTCCGTCACCGGCGTTGAAGCCGAACCAGCCGAACCAGAGTATTCCCGCTCCCACGATCACCAACGGGACCGAGTGCGGCAGGGGTGCCCGGTTGGGCCGCACCTTGCGCCGCCCGAGGACGATCAACAGACCGAGTGCGGCAGCCCCCGCCGACGCGTGGACAACCATTCCACCTGCCCAGTCCTGCGCTCCCATCTTGGTCAACCATCCCGTGGGGGCCCACAACCAGTGCGCGACGGGTGCGTACACGATCACCGACCAGATGGCGATGAACACTGCCCACCCGAAGGCCTTGAGGCGATTGGCCACTGCGCCGGTGGCCAGCGCCGGGGTGATGATCGCGAACATCAACTGATACGCGAAGAACGCCAGCGTCGGGATCGCCACGGTTTCGGTCACCACGTGGAGGTCCGGCTTGGGGGCGTCGTCGATGTTGGTGAGTGCGACGAATCCGAGATCGGCGACGATCCCGTTGCCTCGGTCGTTACCGAACGCGATGCTGTACCCGAAGGCGAACCAGGTGAGCGAGATGATGCCGAGCCCGATCAGATTCTGCTGCAACATCACGAGGGTGTTGCGCTTGCTCACCATGCCGGCATAGAAGAACGCCAGGCCCGGTGTCATGAACAGCACAAGGGCTGCGCACACCAGCACCCACGCGGTGTCACCGGTGTTGATCACGTCTTGGGACAAGGTCGTAGAGGTCATCGACGGGCCTGCGCTTTCGGGCGAGGTGTGTGATCAGTCGCGAACGGCTCTGCTGAACAAGGCATTTCGGACTTCTGCCGACCTGGAGATGGGGCCTGCGGGCTTCGCCCTGCATGGTGTCGAGCGGTATGCATCGAGCGACCTCCGATCCTTGCACCGGTCAGTCACGCTTTTCTCGGCACGCCGGCGCACTGTCGCCGGAAGGACGAGACTTGCAGTCCGACGCGAGCATATACACCGTGTTTGTGTCACGCGGGTCAATCGCGTCAACTCGAACGGGCCGCTCATGAACAGGTTCTCGCGGTACACCTCGCGATCGCCCGGATAGTCCGTTCTTCGCTGTCGATCCCGTTATCCCGTACCCGTACGGTCGTGTAGCCCTAGACTTGCGCCGTGGACGCTGTCCAGTGGCTCGGGATCATCATCCTTGGGTTGACGCTGCTGGATGTATTCCTCACCGCCCTCAATTACGACGACGCAGGCTTTCTCACGCGCGCTGTGACGTCGTGGGTCTGGCGTGTCATCAGACGAGTGACGCGAAAGATGTCACGCGGACGGCGACCCGCCGTACTCCGTCAGGTCACGGGCATTCAGCTCATCGTCACGGTGGGCATGTGGGTGGGCGGCACGATCCTGGGATACGCCTTCATCTACGTCGGCATGATGAGGGAGCAAGACTTCCTGTACAACGGCGGCACCGACGATGCCTTCGGCGCAATCTATTTCAGTACAGCCCAGCTCTCCACGGTGGGCACGTCCCAAGTCGTTCCCGACACCGATGTATCCCGGATCATCTCGGTCCTGGAGACTCTCACCGGTGTCGTGCTCGTCTTCCTGATTCTCACGTTTCTTCTCGGGGTCTACGGAGTGATCAGCGCCCTGCGCGGTCTGTCCGCGCAGTTCTACAATCCCGGAAACAGCGTCGGCGACCCGGTCGCGAGCCTGAAGCCGTACTTCCCGGGCGGCGAATCGCGCGACCTCGACTCCAAACTCTCGTCCATCGCCGACAGTTTCAGCAGCTACACCGACGGTGTCCGGCTGCACCACTCCGCCTACTACTTCCAGAGCGGCCGCGACACGTTCTCGCTGCCGTATTCGATCCGGATGCTGAGCGGGGTCGTCGGGGCACTTCGGTGGGGGTTGCCCAGATCCCACCCGGTGACTGTCGAGCCGATGCTGCTTCCGCTCACCGACCAGTTCCTGAAGTTCGCGGACTACATGCATCCTCTGCTCGGGTGGACGAGCACCGATGTTCCCGAGACGAGGTCGCGTGGGGAGTTCCGCCGGCTGATCGAGGAGGACATCGAGCTGCACCGGACGGACGGACATCGCTCGGCGCCTCCTGTCGAGAGCGAGGATCCGTGGGTTGCCCGGTTCGCCCGGTTGAATCGGAAGATGGGCGAACTCGTTCACCTCGAACCACTCACCGATCTCGACGAGGCCTACGAACGGTACGTCGAGTGGCTGCCGTTCGCGTACCGGGCGCAACAGTTCACCGATGCGGTCGGCCGGGACCTCGATTATCAGCCGGTGTACGCGCCCGGCTGGGCGGATGTTCCGGAAACCACTGCTCCGGGAACCCGGAAGCCCGCCACCGGCGGCGTACGAGCCTTCTTCGCCAACCGGTTCACGCTCATCGATCCCGGCTACATCCGGCTATTCGGGTCCTTGCGCGTGCTCATCGCGGCGGTGGTCTCGGTGGCGGTGGTGGCGATCGGCCTCGAACTCGCAGGGAAAGCCCCGATGCCCACGGCCATCTTCGGCGGAATGATCGCGATGTTCGCGGGCGGGGTTGCGGCGCAAAGCGGTGCGCGCCCGGGACTCGCCAAGTTCGGCGGGATGCTGACGCTCGTCCCCGTGGTCGTCGCGGTCGGTTTGATCACCCTGGTTCCACGCGAACGGTTGCCGTCGGTGCTCGCCGTCGCCGCCCTCGCGTTCGTGGGTGTGTTGCTGTCCCGGTTCGGACCACAAGGAGCCGGGCTCGGCCGCGTGTTGTTCATGACGTTCTACTTCAGCCTGCTGCTTCGGCTGAGCCCTGACGATTTCTGGCTGTACGCACTGACGGGGCTGGTGAGCGTCACCGCGTCGGTACTCGTTCAGTTCATTCCGCTCGGTCACGGACACGTCGGGCTCGTACGGAGCGGCGTCCGGGCGTTCGAGAACAGTGTTGCGCACAGCATCGATCCCCTCGTCGATACGGTGTCGGCAGCCCGGTGGGATCCGGATCTGCGCAAACGTATGCACAGCGGACTCGACCAACTCCACCACACTGCGTCCTTTCTGGGAGGTCAGCTCACCAAACAGGACCCGGCCCTGCACTTCTCCGCAGAGCAGCAGAACAACCTCCGAATACGTCTCTTCGATGTCGAGCTCGCAACGGTCAATCTGTCTGCGGCGGCTCGGGATGCGACCGGGTCGGGCATGCCCATCCCGGTCCGGGCTCGGCTTGCCGGCGAACTCGAACAGCTCCAGCTCCACATTCGTAGTTATCCGGACCTTCCGGCGTGGATGGGCGATTCCGGAGACGAGAACGACGCGATCCGTCCACCCGACGACGTGCCCGATCCCATCGACTGGCCTCTGCCGGCGCAGCGGTTGCATCATGCCGTGCGCGAACTCCGGTTTGCTGTGGACGCGTTGCATACCGCCCGCCCCGAAGACCTCATCGGCAGCCCGGGCGACACCGATGGCGCAGGCTCGACTTCCGCGGTCGGAGCGGGATCTGCTGCGGGTGAGCAGGAATCGTCCTCCGCGCCGAGCGGAGGACGCGCGCCGGCCGGCACGAACGCCGGGCCGATCCGACGCGCGGTGCAGGCCGCACTCGCGACCGGGCTGGCCCTCTGGATCGGAGGGTCCGTATCGGAGACCTACCAGTATTGGGCCGCGCTGCCGGCGTTCTTCGTACTGGGTGAGACGGACGGGGAGACGTTTCTCAAGGGGATGCAGCGCATCGTCGGAACCGTGGCCGGAGCCGCGATCGGGTTCGGCTTCGCGATCGTGGTCGGGACCGACACTCCCGTGGTCCTCCCGCTGCTGGCCCTGTGCATCTTGGCGTCGACGTACTTCCGTCCTGTGTCGTCCGTCCTGTCGGCGCTCTGGATCACGGCGTTCGTCGCGTTGCTCTACGACCTGCTGGGAAGACTGGATACCGAAACCATCGAACTGCGTGTCGTGGAGACGGTGATCGGAGCGGGGCTCGCGCTGGTGGTCGCCGCGGTCGTTCTGCCCACCCGTACCCGCACCCGTTTGTCGTCGGACACGTCTCAGTTGGTGCGGACCGTCCAGGACGTCACCGGCATCTGTCTCGCACACCTGCGGTCCGGATCCACGGGGACCCTGGACAGGCAGGAACTCGCACGCCGGGAACTCGCGCTGACCACGCTGGTCCAGAAGGTCGAGGCCACCGCCGTCCCGCTGCGCCGTTCTTCCGGGGCGCTCGATGTCCGGGGGATCGAAGGGCGGCTCACCGCACTGTGGGCTCTGTTGTTCTACACGCGGCATCTGGTGTCCGCCACCGAGCGTCTCTCGGCCGACGAGAACGTCCTGACCGACTCGCAGTGGGGCGCGATCCAGGATATCGGTGAGGACAACTTCGAGGCCCTGCTGAAAGCGCTGGCAGGGGAGACGCCCTCCGCGGTGCAGGAGGACATGCAGGCCACCGACGAGTACGACATCCCGCACGACAGCACGTTGTCCCGTGTGCTCCAGTCTCTCGAACGAATCGATCAGACCGTGACCTTCATGGTCGAAGAGGTGTTGCCGAGTGAAGGGCGACTGTCGCGGTTCACGTCGTCGTTCCGCCGGGTCTGAACCCGAATCTCGGGAGACTGTCCGAATACACTGCCGGGCAGTCGTTTCTGTTTCGTCTCGATCCGCGGCGACGCCGCCGGGCGGAGCGTCCGTGCTGGTGACCGGCACGTGCGACGCGCTCGTCTAGACTCGATCGATGTGGCCCACCCGATGATTGCCCCCTCGATTCTGTCCGCCGATTTCGCTCGTCTCGCCGACGAGGCGCAGGCCGTCGCCGGTGCCGACTGGCTCCACGTCGACGTGATGGACGCCCATTTCGTGCCGAACCTGACTCTCGGTCTGCCCATCGTGCAGTCGTTGCTGAAGGCGACGGACATCCCGCTCGACTGCCATCTGATGATCGAGAACCCGGGCCGGTGGGCCCCACCCTATGCCGAAGCCGGCGCACACAACGTGACGTTCCACGCCGAGGCGACGGACGATCCGGTGGCCGTGGCCCGCGATATCCGCGCCGCAGGCGGTAAGGCCGGACTGTCCGTCAAACCGGGCACCCCCATCGAGCCCTACCTGGAGATCCTCCGGGAGTTCGACACGCTGCTCGTCATGAGCGTCGAACCCGGTTTCGGCGGCCAGGCGTTCATTCCCGACGTGCTCGACAAGGCGCGCGCGGTGCGGAGACTGGTGGACTCCGGCGAACTGCGCCTCCTGGTGGAGATCGACGGCGGAATCAACGCGGACACCATCGAAGCGGCGGCGGAGGCCGGCGTGGACTGCTTCGTGGCCGGTTCCGCCGTCTACGGTGCCGAGGATCCGGCCGAGGCGGTGCGCAAGCTGCGCGCACAGGCGGCAGCCGCCTCGCCGCACCTGACACTCGCGACGTGACGCCCCCCGAAGTCACCGAGGCATTTCAGTTCGCGCTGGATGCGTCGGAGGCCGTGCGGGGAACCACCAGCCCGAACCCGCCGGTCGGCGCCGTGATCCTCGACGCGAACGGGCAGGTCGCCGGGGTAGGTGCCACAGCGCCTCCGGGCGGTCCGCACGCGGAAGTGCGGGCACTGGCTGCGGCCGGCGACCGGGCACGCGGCGGCACCGCCGTGGTCACCCTCGAGCCGTGCAACCACACCGGACGCACCGGACCCTGCGCCCGCGCGCTCATCGACGCCGGAATCGCGACGGTGTACTACTCCGTCCCGGACCCCGGTCCGGTGGCAGGGGGAGGAGCAGAGACCCTGCGTGCCGCGGGGATCACGGTGCATCCGGGACTCGGGGCCGACGCCGTCATCCACGGCCCGTTGCGGGCCTGGCTTCACCGGGCACGCACCGGCCGGCCCCATGTGACGTGGAAGTACGCGGCGACGCTCGACGGCCGGAGCGCCGCGCAGGACGGAACCAGCCAGTGGATTTCCGGACCGGAAGCGCGTGCCAGAGTGCACGACGAGCGCAGCCGGCTCGACGCGATCGTCGTCGGCACCGGGACGGTGCTGGCCGACGATCCGTGGCTGACCGCCCGGCTGCCCGACGGTGATCTCGCGCCGCATCAACCGCTGCGCGTGGTCGTGGGGATGCGGGAGATCCCGACCTCGGCGCGTGTGCTCGACGACGCGGCGCCGACCCTCGTGCTGCGTACCCGCGACATCGGGGACGTCCTCGACGCCCTCACCGACCACCCGGACGTGCTGCTCGAGGGCGGGCCGCGACTTGCCGGGGCGTTCCTCGCCGCGCGCAGTGTCGACCGGATACAGGCCTACCTCGCGCCGATGTTCCTGGGTGCGGGAACGCCCGCTGTGCAGGACGCCGGCGTACACAGCATCACCGAGGCGCTACGGTTTCGTCGGGAGCGCGTCGACACCGTCGGCGCGGACGTGTTGTTGACCCTGGTCCCGGAACGGGATCTGTGAGACCGGTCCCGGAACGGGATCTGTGAACCGAACCCGGCCTCGGCCGGGAGTGAAGGAGCCCGAACGTGTTCACCGGCATCGTCGAGGAACTGGGTGAGATCGTGGCGCGAGAGGATCTCGCGGACGCAGCGCGCTTCACCGTGCTCGGCCCGGTGGTGACCTCCGACGCGAAACACGGCGACTCGATCGCCGTCAACGGCGTGTGCCTGACGGTGGTGGACGTGCAGGCCGGCGACTCCTTCACGGCCGATGTGATGCAGGAGACACTGAACCGGTCTTCGCTGGCGCGGCTCGCCGCGGGAAGCCGGGTCAACCTCGAGCGTGCTGCCGCGCTGAACAGCCGACTGGGCGGGCACCTCGTGCAGGGACACGTCGACGGCACCGGCACCGTGATCTCCCGGGCGCCGTCCGAGAACTGGACGGTGGTGCGAATTTCGCTGCCGGACAGCATCTCTCGATACGTGGTCGAAAAGGGATCGATCACCGTGGACGGAGTGTCCCTCACCGTCTCCGCGCTCGGTGGCGATCCGGGTGACGAGTGGTTCGAGATCTCGCTGATCCCCACCACCTTGTCGCTGACCACTCTCGGTTCAGCCGAGCCCGGCACGCTGGTCAACCTCGAGGTCGATGTGATCGCCAAGTACGTGGAGCGACTGCAGAACGCCCGTTAGGTAGTCGTAGGGTGGACACGACAAGTGGACGCGAAGCACGAGTCGTCCGGATACGAGATTTGGAGCCCAGGCAAGTGACGAGGTTCGACACCATCGAGCGCGCGGTCGCCGATATCGCCGCCGGTAAAGCGGTAGTCGTGGTCGACGACGAAGACCGTGAAAACGAGGGTGACCTCATCTTTGCGGCGGAGAAAGCCACACCCGAACTCGTCGCCTTCATGGTGCGATACACCTCCGGGTACCTGTGCGTCCCGCTCGACGGCGACGACTGCGACCGGCTCGGGCTGCCTCCGATGTACTCGACCAACCAGGACAAGCACGGCACCGCCTACACGGTCACCGTCGATGCGAAGGAAGGCATCGGCACCGGCATCTCCGCGTCCGACCGTGCGGCGACCATGCGCCTGCTCGCCGATGCGGACTCGCGCGCCGACGACTTCACCCGGCCCGGCCACGTCGTGCCGCTGCGTGCCAAGGAGGGCGGTGTCCTGCGCCGCCCCGGGCATACCGAAGCCGCCGTCGATCTCGCCCGCATGGCCGATCTCCGTCCCGCCGGTGTCATCTGCGAGATCGTCTCGCAGAAGGACGAGGGCGAAATGGCCCGCACCGACGAACTGCGTGTCTTCGCGGACGAGCACGAACTCGCACTGATCTCGATCGCCGACCTCATCGCGTGGCGCCGCAGGCACGAGAAGCACGTCGTGCGGGTCGCAGAGGCGAGAATCCCCACCCGGCACGGGAGCTTCACGGCCGTCGGATACCAGAGCATCTACGACGAGGTCGAGCACGTCGCGCTGGTGATGGGAGATATCGCCGGACCGGACGGCGACGGGGCAGACGTCCTGGTGCGGGTGCACTCCGAGTGCCTCACCGGCGACGTCTTCGGTTCACTGCGGTGCGACTGCGGACCGCAGCTCGATGCGGCTCTCGAGATGGTCGCGCAGGAAGGCCGCGGCGTCGTGCTCTACATGCGCGGTCACGAGGGCCGGGGAATCGGCCTGATGCACAAGCTCCAGGCCTACCAGCTTCAGGACGCCGGCTCGGACACCGTCGACGCGAACCTCCAGCTCGGCTTGCCCGCCGACGCCCGCGACTACGGCATCGGCGCGCAGATCCTCGTCGACCTGGGTATCTCCTCGATGCGCCTGCTGACCAACAACCCGGCCAAGCGCGTCGGCCTCGACGGCTACGGTCTGCAGATCACCGATCGGGTCCCGATGCCGCTGCGCGCCAACCGCGAGAACCTCACCTACCTGCGGACCAAGCGCGACCGCATGGGCCACGACCTCGTCGGACTCGACGAGTTCGAAGCCGGGGACGCCTGATGAGCGGGGAAGGTCTGCCCGACCTGCAACTCGGTGACGCCGCGGATCTCCGCCTCGCCGTCGTCGCAGGCAGCTGGCACGCCGAGATCTCCGGTGCCCTGATCGCCGGCGCCCTGCGCGTCGCCGATCGCGCCGGCATCACCGACGTCACGGTCGAGCGGGTCGCGGGGGCTGTAGAACTTCCCGTCGTCGCACAGCAACTGGCACGAACCCACGATGCCGTGGTCGCACTGGGCGTGGTCATCCGCGGCGGAACTCCGCATTTCGAGTACGTGTGCGACGCGGTCACCTACGGACTGACGCGGGTTGCTCTCGACGAGAGCACACCCGTGGGCAACGGGGTGCTCACCACCGACACCGAGGAGCAGGCGCGTGACCGCGCGGGACTGCCCGGCTCGGCCGAGGACAAGGGCGAGCAGGCATGCGCGGCCGCACTCGACACCGCCGTGACGTTGCGCCGGCTGCGGGAGGCCCGGACATGACCTCTGCCGACACCCGATGGGAACTCGAGGTCCGACCGGCGAAGATGCGCCTGTGGGTGATCCTCGGTGCCGTCTTCGTCCTCGCCGTACATATCGGCGCCGCGCTGGTCCTGCGCGGCGGCGGCGATTCGGGCGTGCATCTGCGACTGGCGGACCAGATCGCCATTCTCACGATCGGGATCGCGTTGTCGGGCGCCCTGCTGCTGTTCACCCGGCCCCGGTTCCGTGCCGGCGCGGACGGCGTCGCGGTGCGCAACGTCGTGGCCGAGAGACACGTCCCGTGGGACGAGGTTCGCGGTCTGTCGTTCCCCGAGGGCGCGCCGTGGGCGCGTCTCGAACTGCCGTACGACGAATACGTGCCCGTGGTCGCGGTGCAGGCGAGGGACGGCCAGAGTGCGGTCGACGCCCTGGATCTGTTCCGGGAACTCGAAGCCCGGTACAGCCGGGGTGTCGTCGGCGACGACTAACCTGGACTCGTGCCCGACCCCTCCACATACCGCCCGGCTCCCGGCACCATCCCGACGGAACCGGGGGTCTACAAGTTCCGAGACCCGCACGGCCGGGTCGTCTACGTCGGTAAGGCGAAGAACCTCCGCTCGCGTCTGAACTCGTATTTCGCCGACGTGGCATCCCTGCATCCGCGTACCCGGCAGATGGTCACCACCGCCGGCAGCGTCGAGTGGACCGTGGTGCGCACCGAGGTCGAGGCGCTGCAACTCGAGTACAACTGGATCAAGGAGTTCGATCCTCGGTTCAACGTCCGCTATCGCGACGACAAGACGTACCCCATGCTGGCGGTGACTCTCAACGAGGAATACCCCCGCCTCTTCGTGTACCGGGGACCCCGCCGCAAGGGCGTCCGGTACTTCGGGCCCTATTCCCACGCGTGGGCGATCCGCGAAACCCTCGACCTGCTGCTCCGCGTCTTTCCCGCCCGCACATGTTCCGCCGGGGTGTTCAAACGACACACCCAGATCGGTCGTCCCTGCCTGCTCGGCTACATCGACAAGTGCTCGGCCCCGTGTGTCGGCAGGGTCGACGCCGACGAACACCGCCGCATCGTCGAAGCGTTCTGCGACTTCCTCGCCGGCCGTACCGACAAGATGGTTCGCGAAGTCGAACTGAAGATGCAGGCGGCCGCCGACGAACTCGACTTCGAGACCGCAGCCAGGCTCCGCGACGATCTCGGAGCGCTTCGCAAGGCGCTCGAGAAGCAGGCGGTCGTGCTCGGTGACGGGACCGACGCCGACATCGTCGCGTTCGCCGACGACGACCTCGAGGTCGCCGTGCAGGTGTTCCATGTGCGCGGCGGACGGGTCCGAGGCCAACGTGGCTGGGTCGTCGAGAAATCCGGCGACGTGCTCGACCGCCCCGACGACAGGAACACCCCCGGCGAAGCGACCGAGCACGTCGGCGACGTGGAAGAGGTCTCCTTGCTCGTCGAACAGTTCCTCACGCAGTTCTACGGCGAGGAAGCCGCACTCGTATCCGGTGCGCCGGCCGACGAGGAGACACACGAAGGCGGTGCGGTGCCGCGGGAGGTCCTGGTGCCCGCACTGCCCCCGGAACCGGAGGAGATGACTCGCTGGCTCGGCGGTCTGCGCGGTGGCCCGGTGCGCCTGCGGGTGCCGCAGCGCGGCGACAAGAAGGCCCTTGCCGACACGGTGCAGCGCAATGCGAAGGAGGCGCTGGCGCAACACAAGCTGCGACGCGCCGGTGATTTCACCGCGCGCTCGGCGGCATTGCAGGGAATCCAGGAAGCACTCGACCTCGATTCGGCGCCGCTCCGCATCGAGTGCGTCGACATCAGCCACGTGCAGGGCACCGATGTGGTCGCGTCGCTGGTGGTGTTCGAAGACGGACTGCCCCGCAAGTCCGACTACCGGCACTACGGCATCAAGCATGCCGCCGGCGACGGGCACTCCGACGACGTCGCGTCCATCGCGGAGGTCACGCGCCGCCGGTTCCTGCGTCACCAACGCGACACGACACCGGCCGATGCCGGCAACGGCGGCGATTTCGCGCCCGAAGCCGCGCTGGATCCCGCGACCGGCCGCCCCCGCCGATTCGCCTATCCGCCGAACCTCTACGTCGTCGACGGCGGTGCCCCGCAGGTGGCGGCGGCCGCAGAGGTCCTCGACGAACTGGGGATCACCGACGTCGCCGTGATCGGCCTCGCCAAGCGACTCGAGGAGGTGTGGGTACCGGGGGAGGAAGACCCGGTGATCCTGCCGCGCACCAGCGAGTCGCTCTACCTGCTGCAGCGCATCCGCGACGAAGCGCACCGCTTCGCGATCACCTTCCACCGCAGCAAGCGTTCCCGCCGTATGACCGCCTCGGCGCTCGACGGGGTCAAAGGCCTCGGGGAGACCCGTCGCAAGGCGCTCGTCACCCACTTCGGCTCGGTCGCGCGGTTGCGCGAGGCGGACGTCGAGGAGATCACCGCTGTGCCGGGTATCGGCAAGACCACCGCACAGGCGGTTCTCGATGCGCTGCACGCCGAGCGCACCCCGCCGGGTTCCAGCAAGGACGCCGACCCGGGTGCGCCGGTCCCGTCCGTGGGCGATGATGACCCGGTCGGCGTGTCGGCGTCGCGAGCGGAGGCTGAACAGTGACGGAAGTGGATCGTAGGTCCCGGGAGCGGGACGAGCACGGGACGAGTCCGGCAGGGGAGAAGGAAGCGCGTGCAGAGGTGATCCTCGTGACCGGACTGTCCGGTGCGGGACTGAGCACCGCTGCGACCGCGCTCGAGGACCTCGGCTGGTACGTCGCCGACAATCTGCCGCCCCAGCTCGTGATCTCGATGGTCGATCTCGCGGTGCACGCCGAGCCTCCCCTCGAACGGCTCGCGGTGGTCATGGACGTGCGCAGTCGCTTGTTCACGGGCGATCTCGGGCGGGTTGTGACCGATCTCGCCGCGAGGCCGGTGAGCACCCGCGTGCTGTTCCTCGACGCCACCGATGCCGTCCTGATCCGCCGGTTCGAGCAGGTCCGGCGCAGTCATCCGCTGCAGGAGGACACCGCCGACCGGACCCTCTCCGACGGCATCGCCGCCGAACGGGCTCAGCTCGCTCCGGTGAAGGGCGCCGCCGATCTCGTCATCGACACCTCCACGCTGTCCGGGCCCGAACTGCGCCGCAAGATCGAAGCGGCCTTCGGCGACGCGGCGTCCGACACGATCAGGGTCACGGTGGAGTCGTTCGGCTTCAAGTACGGACTCCCCATGGATTCGGATCTCGTGTGCGACGTGCGGTTCCTCCCGAATCCCCATTGGATCGCGGAACTCCGCCCGTATACCGGGCAGGACCCCTCGGTCCGCGATTATGTACTGTCCCGCGACGGTGCCGAAGACTACTTGCGCACCTATCACCGGCTCCTGGAATTGACCACGGCCGGTTACCGTCGGGAGGGGAAGCGCTATATGACGATCGCGGTGGGATGCACCGGCGGCAAACACCGAAGCGTGGCGATGGCAGAAGCACTCGCCGCGCGCCTCGAGCGGGAGCCCGGGCTCGCGGTGCACGTCGTGCACCGGGATCTGGGGCGCGAGTGACCGCGCACCCTCCGACTCCACCGCCCGGCGACGCTCGCTCCGGGCCCGCGATCACCGCCCTCGGCGGGGGGCACGGACTGTATGCCACGTTGAGCGCGGTCCGGCGGCTCACCGATCGCGTCACCGCCGTGGTGACGGTCGCCGACGACGGCGGATCGTCCGGCCGGCTCCGCGCCGAACTCGGTGTGATCCCGCCCGGAGACCTGCGGATGGCCCTCGCGGCGCTGGCCGCCGACACCCCGGACATTCGTGTGTGGACCGAGGTCGTGCAGCACCGCTTCGGCGGCACCGGCGCCCTCGCGGGGCACTCGGTGGGCAACATGATCCTCGCGGGGCTCACCGAGGTGGTGGGCGATCCGGTGGAGGCACTGGACATGCTCGCCAAGGTCCTCGGACTGCGGGGACGGGTGCTTCCGATGTCGCCGATCGCACTCGACATCGAAGCCGACGTCTCGGGCCTCGAAACGGACCCCCGGGTGAGCCGGTGCATCCGCGGGCAGGTCGCGGTCGCGACCACCCCCGGCAAGGTACGGCGGGTCCGGCTGATCCCCGCCGATCCACCGGCGTGCCCGCTCGCGGTCGACGCCGTGTGCGAAGCGGACATGGTGGTGCTCGGACCGGGTTCGTGGTTTTCGAGCGTGATCCCGCACGTGCTCGTCCCGGAACTCCACGAGGCCCTGACGCACACCTCGGCGACGAAGGTCCTCGTGCTCAACCTCGCCGCCGAGCCGGGAGAGACCGCCGGCTTCTCCGCGGAACGGCACCTGCACGTCCTCGCGCAGCACGCCCCGGACTTCCGGGTCGACCACATCGTCGTCGATGCGGCCTCGGTGACTCCGGGACGGGAACGGGACCACCTGAGTCGCGCGGCTTCGCACCTGGGCGCGGACGTCTCGTATGCCGACGTGTCCGAAGACGGAACCCAACGACACGACCCCGCCAAGCTGGCGGTCGCACTGGAAACGTATCTGTCACCGATTCGCGGCAGCGCCCGCGCCGGAATCGGCGACCGGAGGGAGATCATCTCGTGGCAATGACAGCGGAGGTCAAGGACGAGCTGAGCAGGCTGTCGGTCACCCGTACCAGCAATCGCAAGGCCGAAGTGTCCTCCCTTCTGCGCTTCGCCGGCGGGCTGCACATCGTCGCCGGCCGCGTGGTCGTCGAAGCCGAGGTCGACCTCGGTTCGATCGCGCGTCGGCTGCGCCGCGAGATCTTCGAGCTCTACGGCTATGCCGCCGACGTCCACGTGCTCGGCGCGGGTGGCCTGCGCAAGAGTTCGCGGTACGTGGTGCGGGTCGGAAAGGACGGCGAGGCCCTCGCGCGCCAGACCGGACTGCTCGACGGCCGCGGACGCCCGGTGCGAGGACTGCCCGCCCAGGTGGTCGGTGGCAGCGTGTCCGACGTAGCCGCGGCATGGCGGGGAGCCTTCCTCGCACACGGCTCGCTCACCGAGCCCGGACGGTCGTCGGCGCTGGAGATCAGCTGCCCCGGACCCGAAGCCGCGCTCGCCCTCGTCGGTGCGGCGCGCCGCCTCGGCGTCACGGCCAAAGCGCGGGAGGTACGCGGAGCCGACCGCGTGGTGATCCGCGACGGTGAAGCCATCGGAGCGCTCCTCACCCAGATGGGAGCCCAGGACACCCGGTTGACCTGGGAGGAGCGCCGGATGCGCCGGGAAGTGCGGGCGACCGCGAATCGGCTCGCGAATTTCGACGACGCCAACCTGCGCCGATCCGCGCGCGCGGCAGTCGCGGCTGCGGCCCGCGTCGAGCGTGCTCTCAACATTCTGGGCGACGACGTTCCCGATCATCTGGCCGCTGCCGGCACGCTCCGGGTCGAGCATCGCCAAGCTTCCCTCGAGGAGCTCGGGCAGCTCGCGGACCCGCCGATGACCAAGGACGCGGTCGCCGGACGCATCCGGCGTCTGTTGTCGATGGCCGACCGCCGAGCAAAGGACCTCGGGATTCCCGATACCGAGTCGGCGGTGACCGCGGAGTTGCTGGACGACGCGTAGAGGCGCACGCTTGTGGGGAGTTCGTCACACAGGGCGGATCTCACACGGTGGCCCCGGCGCATTAGGGTAGGGGTCACAACGGCACAATCATCAGCACAATTATCGAGATCTGGGCAAAGGAGCTCCACTGTGACTGTCCGCGTAGGCGTGAACGGGTTCGGACGTATCGGGCGCAACTTCTTCCGCGCAGTCGAAGCGCAGAAAGCGCTCGGCACCACTGACATCGAGATCGTCGCCGTCAACGACCTGACCGACAACGACACTCTCGCAACGCTCCTGAAGTACGACTCGATCCTGGGTCGCCTCGACAAGGATGTGCGTGTCGAAGGCGACTTCATCATCGTCGGCGAGCAGAAGATCAAGGCGCTCGAAATCAAGGAAGGCCCGGCCGCGCTTCCGTGGGGCGACCTGGGTGTCGACGTCGTCGTCGAGTCCACCGGTATCTTCACCGACGCCGCCAAGGCCAAGGGGCACCTCGACGCAGGTGCCAAGAAGGTCATCATCTCCGCGCCCGCCAAGGGTGAGGACATCACCATCGTGATGGGCGTCAACGACGACAAGTACGACGGCAGCCAGAACATCATCTCCAACGCCTCGTGCACCACCAACTGCCTCGGACCGATCGCCAAGGTCCTCGATGACAGCTTCGGCATCGAGCGCGGTCTCATGACCACGATCCACGCCTACACGCAGGACCAGAACCTCCAGGACGGCCCGCACAAGGATCTGCGTCGCGCCCGCGCCGCAGCCCTGAACGTCGTTCCCACCGGCACGGGTGCCGCCAAGGCCATCGGCCTGGTTCTTCCGCAGCTGCTCGGCAAGCTCGACGGCTACGCGCTGCGCGTGCCGATCCCGACCGGCTCGGTCACCGACCTCACCGCCAACCTCCGCACCAAGGCGTCGATCGAGGAGATCAACGCCGCGATGCAGGCCGCAGCAGAGGGACCGCTCAAGGGCATCCTGAAGTACAACACCGATCCGATCGTCTCCTCGGACATCGTCACCGACCCGCACTCCTCGATCTTCGACGCGCCGCTGACCAAGGTCATCGACGATCAGGTCAAGGTTGTGGCCTGGTACGACAACGAGTGGGGCTACTCGAACCGCGTCGTCGACCTCATCGGCCTCGTCGGCAAGTCGCTCTGAGACCCCGAACCGGACAGGACACCCGAACAGTGGCAGTTCAGACCCTGAAGGATCTGCTCGACGCCGGGGTGGAGGGGCGCGGTGTGCTGGTGCGCTCCGACCTCAACGTCCCCTTGGACGGCGCGACGATCACCGATCCCGGCCGCATCATCGCGTCCGCCCCGACGATCGAAGCACTGGCGGAAGCCGGCGCCAAGGTCGTGGTCGTGGCGCACCTCGGCCGGCCCAAGGGCGAGCCGGATCCGAAGTTCTCGCTCGCGCCCGTCGCGGCGAAGCTCGGTGAGGTGCTCGGCCGCAACGTCCAGCTCGCCGGCGACGTCGTCGGGCAGGACGCTCTGGCTCGCTCCGAGGGCCTGACCGACGGCGACATCCTCCTGCTGGAGAACATCCGCTTCGATCCGCGGGAGACCAGCAAGGACGAGTCGCAGCGTCAGGCGCTCGCCCGCGATCTCGTCGAGCTCGTCGGCGACGACGGTGCTTTCGTCTCCGACGGTTTCGGTGTCGTGCACCGCAAGCAGGCGTCGGTGTACGACGTGGCGAAGCTGCTCCCGCACTACGCCGGTGGCCTCGTCGCTGCCGAGGTGGCAGTGCTCGAGAAGCTCACCACCGACACCGAGCGTCCCTACGCGGTCGTGCTCGGCGGATCGAAGGTCTCCGACAAGCTCGCAGTGATCGAGGCGCTCGCGCCGAAGGTCGACACGCTGGTCATCGGTGGCGGAATGTGCTTCACATTCCTTGCGGCACAGGGCATTTCGGTCGGCAATTCCTTGCTCGAAGAGTCGATGATCGAGACCTGCAAGGGACTGCTGGACCGCTACGCCGATGTCCTGCACATCCCGCAGGATGTCGTGATCGCCGACAGCTTCTCGGCCGACGCCGAAGCGAAGACCGTCCCGGTCACGGAGATTCCGGACGGCTGGATGGGTCTGGACATCGGACCGGAGTCGGTGCAGCGGTTCGCGTCGTTGCTCTCGGCGGCCAAGACCGTGTTCTGGAACGGCCCGATGGGCGTGTTCGAGTTCCCGAAGTTCGCGGCGGGCACCAAGGGTGTCGCCGAGGCCATCGTCGACGCCACCGGCAAGGGTGCGTTCAGCGTCGTCGGCGGTGGCGATTCCGCTGCGGCAGTGCGCCAGCTGGGCCTGCCGGACGACGGGTTCTCACACATCTCCACCGGCGGCGGTGCCTCCCTCGAATACCTCGAGGGCAAGGAACTGCCCGGCATCTCGGTTCTGGAGGCCTGAGCGCGATGGCACGCACACCGCTGATCGCGGGCAACTGGAAAATGAATCTGAACCACCTCGAGGCCATCGCGCTGGTGCAGAAGATCGCGTTCACGCTGCCCGACAAGTACCTCGAGAAGGTCGATGTCACGGTCATCCCGCCGTTCACCGACATCCGTTCGGTACAGACGCTGATCGACGGCGACAAGATCAAGCTCACCTATGGTGCGCAGGATGTCTCCGCCCATGATTCCGGTGCGTACACCGGGGAGATCTCCGGTGCGATGCTCGCCAAGCTCGGCTGCACCTACGTCGTGGTCGGGCACTCCGAGCGACGCACGATGCACGCCGAAACCGACGAGATCGTGCGCGACAAGACGAAGGCCGCGCTCAAGCACGGCCTGACTCCGATCGTGTGCATCGGCGAGGGCCTCGACATCCGTGAGGCCGGCGACCACGTCGCATACAACGTCGCCCAGCTGAAGGGCTCGCTCGCCGGGCTGTCCGCCGACGACATCGCCAAGATCGTCGTCGCGTACGAGCCGGTGTGGGCGATCGGCACGGGCAAGGTGGCCTCGGCCGCCGACGCCCAGGAAGTCTGTGCGGCGGTGCGCTCCACCCTCGCCGAACTCGCCTCGCCCGAGGTGGCATCGTCGGTCCGTGTCCTCTACGGCGGATCGGTGAACGCCAAGAACATCGGCGAGCTCATCGCGCAGACCGATGTCGACGGTGGCCTCGTCGGAGGCGCCTCGCTCAAGGCCGACGAGTTCGCTCAGCTCTCCGCAATCGCGGCGGGCGGCCCGCTCCTGTAGGCCGGCCCGAGCAGCAGTACGGCTCACTCGATCGTGGGGGGGGGGGGGGGGGGGGGGGGGGGCCCCCCCCCCCCCCCCCCCCCCCCCCCGCGGTTCCGAGTGTGCACCCGAACCGAAAGGCATCACGCGTATGACCGCCCCCGCCGACACCGGCCCGAGCACCCGCAGCGTGGTGTTCGGGTTGGCAGCGGTGCTGCTCGTCGCCGCTTGCCTGCGCCCGGCCATCACCGCGATCGGGCCGCTGCTCGAGGACATCGGCGCCGACACCGGGCTCGGCAACACGGCGCTCGGCGTGCTCGGCGCCGTGCCGCTGTTGTGCTTCGCGGCGGTCTCCCCGTGGATTCACCGCCCCGCGATCCGTTACGGGACGCAGCGCATGGTGCTCGTCGCGATGCTGGTCCTGACGGCCGGAATCCTGCTGCGGTCGATTCCCGGCGCGCTGTGGCTGTGGGGCGGCACGATCGCGATCGGTGTGGGAATCGGCATCGGCAACGTGCTGTTGCCGGCAGTCGTCAAACGCGACCATCCCACGCGCATCTCGACGGTGACCGGCGTGTACTCGTCGGTGACGACCGGCGCCGCCGGACTGGGCTCCGGTTTGGCGGTGCCCTTCGTCGCCCTGACAGGCAACTGGCGTGGCGCGCTCGCGTTGTGGGCCGTGGTGTCGCTGGTCGCGGCGGCCGTGTGGGTCGTGCGCGGACGGGTCCTGCCGACACCGCTGCCGGCCGCCCCGGACACGACACCCGGCGTGTCCATGTGGCGTTCCGCCACCGCGTGGCAGGTCACCGCGTTCATGGGTCTGCAGTCCACCACGTTCTATCTGCTGGTGACGTGGCTGCCGTCCATCGAGACCGGTCTGGGTGTCGACCGCGCGGCCGCCGGATGGCACCTGTCGGTCTATCAGGTGGTCGGCATCGTGGCGGGTCTGGGCGCCACCGCTCTGATGGGACGCCGCACCGACCAGAGTCGGCTCACCGCTGTCGCCGGTTCGGCCCTCGTCGTCGCGATGATCGGTGTGCTGTGGGCGCCGCACCTCGTCCTGTTGTGGGTCCTGGTCGCGGGGATGAGCAGTGGCGCGACGTTCATCATCGCGGTGTCGCTGTTCGGTCTCCGCACCCGCACAGTCGCCCAGACCGCGCAACTCTCGGGCATGGCGCAATGCCTCGGCTACCTGCTCGCGGCGTGCGGGCCGGTGCTCGCCGGCGCGATCTTCGACCTCACCGGCACCTGGACCACGGTCCTGCTGCTGGTCGCGGTGTGCGGGGCCGGGCAAGCTGTGGTCGGGGCGTTCGCGGGTCGCGACCGGTATACCCACGACGAGCCCTGAAGGCCCACGATCCGCGAGGACGGCGAACCGGGTGCGGCAATTCTGGGATTCGCCGGGACCGGGTAAGCTGACGGCCGACGTCACCCACCATCGAAGGACACCGAACGCCGACATGGAACTGTTCCTGGACATTCTGCTGATCGTCACGAGCCTGCTGCTCATCCTGCTGGTGCTGCTGCACCGCGGCAAGGGCGGCGGTCTGTCGAGCCTGTTCGGCGGCGGGGTCCAATCCAACCTGTCCGGTTCGTCGGTAGCCGAGAAGAACCTCGACCGGCTCACCGTGTTCACCGGCATCGTGTGGGTCATCGCCATTCTCGGTATCGGATTGCAGATCAAGTTCAGCTGATCGGCAGCGGTCGCATATCGGCCCCGGGGCGCCGATACTGGCCGAATGACGGATACCGTGCCGGCTTCGGCCACCGAACCCCTGCGTGACGACATCCGCCTGCTGGGCGGCATCCTCGGTGATGTCGTCCGCGATCAGGCCGGCGACGAGGTGTTCGAACTCGTCGAAGCCGCGCGGGTCGCGAGTTTCCGGATCCGGCGGTCCGAGATGGACCGCGCCGATCTCGCCGAGCGTTTCGCTGCCGTCGAGACCGCAGATCTGCTGCCGGTCGCCCGTGCGTTCAGTCACTTCGGGCTGCTCGCCAACCTCGCCGAGGACCTTCATCGCGAACGCCGGCGCGCTGTCCATCTCGAGGCCGGTGATCCCCCGCAGGACAGCGCTCTCGCCGCCACCTACGCCAAGCTCGATGCGGTCCCGCTCGATGCGGACGGGGTCGCCGATGCGCTCGCGGACGCACTCGTCGCACCGGTGATCACCGCGCACCCGACCGAAACCCGCCGCCGCACCGTATTCGACGTGCAAACCGCCGTCACCGACCTGATGCGGCGCCGCGACCGCACCGTCGACCCCTACGAGCGGGACAGCATCGACCGTGCCCTGTACCGGCACATCCTCACCCTCTGGCAGACCGCACTGATCCGGCTGGCGCGGCTTCGCATCAGCGACGAAATCGACAACGGTCTGCGCTACTACGATCTGGCGTTCTTCGAGGTCGTGCCCACCCTCAACGCCGAGGTGCGCCGTGCGCTCCGGGAGCGGTGGCCCGATGCCGCAGTGCTCACCCGGCCCCTCGTGCGTCCCGGCACGTGGATCGGCGGCGACCGTGACGGAAACCCCAACGTCGACGCGGCGGTCGTCACCACGGCCGCCGACCGCGCGTGCGCGACCTCCCTGCGCCACCACCTGGCCGAACTCGCCGTGCTCGAACGAGAGTTGTCGATGTCGGTGCGCACCACGACCATCACCGCCCGGCTGCAGGAACTCGCCGACATCTCCGGTGACGAGAACCCCGCGCACAGCGACGAGCCGTACCGGCGGGCCGTGCGGGGAATCCGCGGGCGCCTCACCGCGACCGGCGCCCGACTGCTCCCGGACGTCGACCTCCCACACACCGTCGAGCCGTCGCGCGAGCCGTACCGCACCCCCGCGCAACTGCTCGCCGATCTGTCGGTCGTCGACGCGTCGCTGCGCGCCGGCGGGGGAGCGGTCATCGCCGACGATCGTCTCGCCCGACTGCGCGGCGCAGTCGAGGTCTTCGGGTTCCACCTCGCTCCACTGGACCTGCGGCAGAACGCCGACGTCCACGAGCGCGTGGTAGCCGAACTGCTCTCCTGGGCGGGTGTGACAGACCGCTACGCAACGCTGCCGGAGGATGACAAGGTCGCGTTGCTCACCTCCGAACTACGCATCCGGCGGCCCCTGACCACCCCCGACGCGCAGTTGTCGGACGAAACGGCCAAGGAACTCGGCATCTTGCGCGCCGCAGCGAGCGTCGTGCGCCGCATCGGGCCCGCCGCGATCGAGCACTACATCATCAGCATGTGTACCTCGGTCTCGGATCTGCTCGAGGTGGAAGTCCTCCTCAAGGAAGTCGGGTTGCTCGACCTCGACTCCGGATATCCGCGGAGCAGCGTGCAGGTGATTCCGCTGTTCGAAACCATCGAAGATCTGCGCAGCGGCGCGTCGACGCTGACAGCGGCCCTCGCCGTACCGGAATTCCGGAGCCTGGTCGATGCGCACGACGGGCTGCAAGAGGTCATGCTCGGCTACTCCGACTCCAACAAGGACGGCGGATATCTCGCCGCCAACTGGGCGTTGTACCGAGCAGAACTCGACCTCGTCGAGGCGTCCCGCGCCGCGGGTGTTCGCCTGCGTCTGTTCCACGGCCGTGGGGGAACCGTCGGCCGCGGCGGCGGTCCCAGTTACGACGCCATCCTCGCCCAGCCGCCCGGTGCGGTGCGGGGCTCGCTCCGGGTGACCGAACAGGGAGAGGTGATCGCCGCCAAATACCGCGAACCCGTGCTCGCCCGTCGCAACCTCGAGGCGCTCGTCGCCGCGACTCTGGAATCCACACTGCTCGACGTCGAAGGGCTCGGCGCGGATGCGTCGGCTGCCTACCGGATCTTCGACGAACTCGCGGACCTGGCCCGAAACGCCTACCGGCGTCTGGTTCACGAGACGCCCGGATTCGTCGAGTACTTCACGACCTCGACGCCCGTCGCGGAGATCGGAGCGCTCAACATCGGCAGCCGGCCGGCGTCGCGCAAACCGACCGCGGCCATCGCCGACCTGCGTGCGATCCCGTGGGTGCTCGCGTGGACACAGAGCCGGGTGATGTTGCCGGGCTGGTACGGCACGGGCAGCGCGGTGGCCGAGTGGGTCGGCGACGATCCCGAGAAGCTCGAGTCCTTGCGAACCCTGTATCGGCGCTGGCCGTTCTTCCGCACGGTGCTCTCGAACATGGCGCAGGTGATGGCCAAATCCGATCTCGGAATCGCCGCGCGCTACTCGGAGTTGGTCGAGGACACCGATCTGAGGGAACGGGTGTTCGGCCGGATCGTGGAGGAACACGCCCGGACCGTCGACGCCTACCAGCGGATCACGGGCTACGACTCGCTCGTCGCCGACAATCCTGCATTGGAACGGTCACTGCACAACCGATTCCCGTACCTCGAACCGCTCAACCACCTGCAAGTCGAGTTCCTGCGCAGATTCCGGGCGGGCGAGGACACCGAACAGGTTCGCCGGGGAATCCAGCTGACGATGAACGGACTCGCCACCGCGCTCCGGAACAGCGGCTGACCGGCCGCCGAAAGAAAATCTCGCGCGCGTGTCGATTTCGGTAGGGAGAGTTCGTCGTCATGGTGTACGGCGAATCGTCGTACCGAACCACGAGGAGACGATCATGAAGTACATGCTGTTGATCTACACATCGGCCGCCGACGAGAGCACCTGCACGGTCGAGGACTGGCAGGACTACGAAAAGGCGATGCGGGACGCGGGGGTGCTCGTCACCGGCCACGCACTCCAGGACCTCACCACCGCGACCGCCGTACAGGTGGCGGCGGACGGTCGTCGCACGGTCACCGACGGCCCGTATGCGGAGACCCGGGAGGTACTGGGCGGCTACGACGTCATCGATGTACCGGACCTCGACGTCGCGATCGAGTGGGCGTCCCGGTGTCCGGGCGCCCGGGACGGCGGCACCGTGGTGGTGCGCCCGATCGCCGAGTTCGGCGACTAGCCGTGCCCGATGCGGGTGTCTCGGCCGAAGCGGTGTTCCGCGAGGAGCACGGGCGGCTTCTCGCGGCGCTGGTGCACCGTTTCGGCGATCTGGACCTGGCCGAGGAAGCCGCATCGGACGCCCTCGAGGCGGCACTCGTGCACTGGCCGGTCGGCGGGGTGCCCGATCGGCCGGGCGCGTGGCTGCTCACCACCGCCCGTCGCCGGGCACTCGACCGGGTACGCCGCGACCGCGTCTACACGCAACGTCTGGCCGAACTCGCGATCGACATCGAGCGGCGCGGCTCCTCGGATCCGCGCGGCGACGAATTGCCCGACGAACGACTCGAACTGTTCTTCACGTGTGCCCACCCGGCACTGGCTCCCGACGACCGTGTCGCGCTGATCCTTCGTTGTCTCGGAGGTCTGACCACCGGCGAGGTCGCGCGCGCGTTCCTCGTTCCGCACGCCACGATGGCGCAGCGGATCGTGCGGGCCAAGAACAAGATCCGAGGCGCGCGAATCCCGTTCCGGGTTCCTCGTCCGGACGAACTCGACGAACGGCTCCCGGTGGTTCTCGGTGCCCTGTATTCGATCTTCACCGAAGGGTATGCGGCCAGTAGTGGCACCGATCTGCAACGGCCCGATCTGGCAGACGAATCGCTTCGGCTGGTGCGGATCCTGCACGGGCTCATGCCTTCGCAACGTGAGGTGGCCGGGTTGCTCGCGCTGGAACTGCTCGTCCATGCCCGTCGCCACGCCCGCACCGATTCCGACGGTGAGATCGTGCTCCTCGACGCCCAGGACCGGACCCGGTGGGACACGGCGATGATCGACGAGGGTCGTGCGCTGGTGGTGACCGGGCTGACCGGTGGGCCCCCCGGCCCGTACGCGGTGCAGGCGGCGATCGCCGCGCTGCACGACGAGGCGCCCGACGCCGAGTCCACCGACTGGCGACAGATCGTTGCGCTGTACGGAGTGCTGCTCGCACTCATGCCGTCGCCGCTGGTTGCCGCGAACCGCGCGGTCGCCGTGGCGATGTGCGACGGCCCGGAGTCCGGCCTGGCACTGCTCGACGGCCTGGCCGGCGAACCGGTCCTGCGCGAGCATCACCCGTACCACACGGCCAGGGCCGATCTTCTCGTCCGCCTCGGCCGTGATGCCGAGGCCGAGTCCGCGTTCCGGCAGGCGCTCGACCTCACCGGCACCGAACCGGAACGTCGCCGAGTGCGTTCCCGACTGGCCTCGCTCGGGGATCGACCGGGGTGAACGTCCCGGGCTGCGTCCGTTGCCGGAGAGTGCCGGGTGCGGCCGTATCGCGGTGGGAAGATGTGAAACAAACGGAGCGTCGCAACCAGAGAGGCCGATGTCGTGTGCGGACGATATGCAAGCACGAGTACCCGGGACGACCTGCTTGCGGCCTACGATGCCGTGACGGCGGTCGGTGAGGAGTTGCCACCGTCCTACAACGTCGCCCCCACCCAGCGGGTCAACGTGGTGCTCGAGCGCGTCCCACGGGACACGCCCGGCGGTGATCCGGTGCGCATGGTGTCGTCCCGGGTCAGTTGGGGTCTGGTGCCGTCGTGGGCGAAGGACCCGAAGATCGGCTCGCGCATGATCAACGCCCGTTCGGAGACGATCACGCAGAAACCGGCGTTCAAGGCTGCTGCGTCCCGGCGGCGATGCATCCTGCCGGCGGACGGCTACTACGAGTGGATGAAGAACGAGGAGGGCAAGAAGATTCCCTTCTTCCTGCACGCCGACGCGCCGATCTCGATGGCCGGGCTCTACGAGTTGTGGCCCGATCCGGAACGGCCCGAGGATGATCCGGATCGCTGGTTGTGGACGTGCACGGTGCTGACACGCCCGGCCACCGATGCGGCCGGGCATATCCACGACCGCTCACCAGTGGTGCTTCCGGAGACGTTCGTCGACCCGTGGCTGGACGCGGCGCTGACCGACCGTGACGACGTGGAGGCGCTGCTCAACTCGATCCCGGAACCTCATCTCGAGCCGTACGAGGTCGGTACCGCCGTCAACTCGCCCCGGAACAACACGCCGGATCTGCTACGGCCCGTCCATCATTGACCGGCCCGGAGGAGAGGTCTCACCGATATTCGTCGACCAGCGACAAGTAGTCGCTCCACCGAGGCGGCCGGCCTCCGGTCAAGGCGGCGTCCAGGCGATCGAGGTAGTACTGCCAGACCGGACCGATCTCACCGGCTTCCGATCGTGGGACGTGTGAGTGCGTGAAGTCGAGGGTGGTGACGCGGCCTACGGTGTGCAGCGCGACGGCGAGCAACCATCCGTCGACGTCGACGGAGAAACGGGACGGGGGAGTGCATTCGACGATGCGCACGTCGACGGTGGCCGAATCGTGCTCGTCCACCATCGTCAACCGCACCCGCCCGGTGGAGGGATCTCCGGTGTATGTGCCGTACCAGCGGGACAATTCGCGGGGTTCGGTGAGTGCTGTCCAGATCTCGCTTGCGGGCAACGCGAAACTGCGACGGTAGACCAGTCCGACCAGCGACGCGTCGTCGGGACAGTCGCTTTCCGGCCGTACTTCCCCCATCACCGTGGTCGGCGTGCCCATCGGATTCTCCCTCTCGTAGACCCTCCCAGTGTGGTCCACCGGACCGCCGACGGGTGACCGAACCGGCGCGGCCGGCAGGCCCGCCGATCGCCCCATCTCCCGAATTCCGACCGGTTCGTCCGTACACTCCCATAAGTTGTAATTGCACCGACGGAGGGGGGCGGCGTGGCCTGCGAACACGACGGTTCATGGAACCGACGGCAGTTTCTGACCGGCTTGATCGGCGGTGGTGCCGCACTGGCCGCGCTGGGCGTGGTGGGCGCGCCCGCGGCGGGGGCTCAACCCGCGGCCCCGGCACCACCGATCCGGGACACCATCAACGGTGTGCTCTCGTTCGTGGTTCCCGGAAACGACCCCTATTCGCATCATCAGGGGGTGGCGACGGACCGGCCGGGTGGGGTGACTCCGGGCACGGCAGCGTCACTCGAGCGCACCCTCGACCGAGCGCTCGCGATTCCGCTGTTCGGAGGAGTGGGAGTTCCCCTTCCGGGCGCAGCCGGAGTTGCGGTGCTGCTCAACATCTTTGCTGCCACCGCCGATCCGGGCGCTTCGAACGGGCCGTTCGCGGCGCCGTTCGCCAACCTGGACTTTGCGAAGAAGGCGCTGGTGTTCGAGTGGCTCGACACCGACCCACGCTTCGAGAATTTCATCATCAGGTTCGTGGTCAACGCGCTGCCCACCCTCGCCGCGTTCGCCGCGTTCTCGGAGGTGTCGGCGTTCGATCCGGTCGAACGGAAGACGACCGGCCGTCCCGTCGGCTGGGACCTCAGCAACTACGCCGGGCCGAGCGATGGGTGGGACGAAGTGATCGGGTACTACCGCGGGATCGACAAGGTGGAGGCGTAGATGACCGACGTAATCGTGATCGGGTCGGGCGGGGGCGGCCCCGTGGTCGCGAAGGAACTCGCCGCCCGCGGGCTCGATGTCCTCGTCCTCGAAGCCGGGCCACGCTTCGCCGACCCGGAGAACGAGTGGACGCATTTCGAGGACGACGCCAACAACCCGATCACAGGATTTCTGCGGCAAGGACCCGGTGATCGATCCCGGACGCCGTGGCTGCGCGACGTTCCTCAGCAATCGTATGTGTGGCAGGTCGCCGGCGTCGGGGGCACCACCCTGCACTTCTTCGGTAATTCGCCTCGGGCGGCAGCAGGTGCATTCGCCGGATACGACGGTCCCGACCGGGACATGTACGACACCGCGCATCTGTTCCCGTTCGGTTACGACGAGTTGCGGCGCTACTACGAATGGGTCGAGGCGACACTCCCGGTGCAGACGGCGCCGATGGGCGCCAAGGAGCAGGTGTTCCTCCGTGGCGCCGCCGCCCTCGGCCTGACACACCAGACCACGCTCGACACGACAGGACCGTCGTACCGTGCGCAGCAGAACGCGATCCTGCAGCCCGGCGGAACCGCCGGACGCACCCGCGACCCCGCGCTGCTGCACTACCCCGACGCACGCGGATGCACCATGTGTGGGCACTGCTATCAGGGTTGCTACCTGCCGCTCGGAGCGCCACGAAATCTGAAAGCCAAGCGCTCGACCGATAATTCGTACGTTCCGATGATGCTCACCGCCGACGCGTGGTCGCCCCACGGCCGTGCCGTCACACTCGTCTCCGACGCCGTCGTCACGAAGATCCTCTTCGAGGAGGTCCACGGGGAGACCACCGCGCGTGGGGTGCGGTTCACGACCACCGCCGACGGCGCGGAGCACGAGGCCACGGCTCCCGTCGTCGTTCTCGCCGCAGGATGTGTCGAGTCGCCGCGACTGTGGCTCGGTTCCGGTCTCCCCAACCCGAACGGATGGGTCGGCCGTGGCTTGACCGATCACCACATGGACGGCGTATTCGGGGTCTTCGACGAGTACACGGGCCAGACCAGAGGCCCCGGCTCGAATGCACGCGTCGACCTTCCCGGCTACGGCGGGGTCGAGCAACTCGGTCTGCCACCGGCGCTCATCGCGTACGCACTGAACTTCAGCGATTCCGGGATCCACGGATACGGAAGAGCGGGGGGCGTGGTCGACTCCGCGGGAGCGGACACCATGGGAAGGCTCGTGGGCCGCGATCTGCTGAATACGATGGCCGACACCGACCGGGTGCTCGCGGCACTCGTCATCACCGACGACGACGTCGAACCGGAGAACCGGGTGACGTTGTCGCCGGTGCTGCTTCCGAGCGAAGGCGGGCTCGCGCCGAAAGTGACCATGGCCCACAGAAATCGATCGGCGCGCACGAAGCGCAATCGCGAATACTCGACCCGGAAGGCTGTCGAACTGATGCGCGCGGCGGGCGCCAAGTCGGTGCACCGATGCGACTGGCCGCCGTTGATTCTGCATTCGCAGTCGAGCATGCGGATGGGCCTCGAAGAACACAACTCGGTACTCGACGCCGATGCGGAATCACGTTGGGTCAAGCGCCTGTTCATCACCGACAACTCGGCGCTCGCCAACAGCCTCGGCGGCCCCAACCCCACGCTGACCACGCAGGCTGTCGCCACCCGGACGGCGGAGAAGATCATCGAGAAGTACTTCGGCGGTGAGGTGTGGGTGGGGCGTGAGAATCCGGTCTCGTCGATCGACGACCGGGTCACCGCCGCGGTGATCGAGCGAGGGCTGTAAGGGACAGCGAGACCGAGCTTGGGGAGCGCCGGTTCTTCCTGCGGCGTGGGAACCGCAGGGTCCGGTGGTGCGTCGAACGTGACAAGGGCCGACAACGACGGCGGCCCACCACAGGAGGAGCCCACCCGCATGGATCCACGAACGACGCGATGTGTTCCCGGACGCTCTCGGCTCGCTGCCTCACGCGCGACGCGCGGACCCCGCTCGTCCATAAAGTTTCGCTGCGTCAGGGAGGGCACCGACGACACCGCACCGCAGATCCCGGCCGACGATCCGGACTTCGACAGCGACCCTCGATAACTCGGCGGCGCGGAACCGCCGCCGATCAGGATGTGGGAAGTTTCGCGGCCGCAGCCGGGTCGACGAACCACACGGTGCGCTCGCGCCCGTGCGCTCCGGCGGCGGGAATGTCCTCCGGGTCCGCTCCGCCGACCGACGCGGCTACGGCGTCGGCCTTGTTCTCACCGGCGACCAGCAACCACACCTGACGGGCGCGTTGTACAGCGGGCAGCGTCAAGGTCACCCGCGCCGGCGGCGGCTTCGGTGAATCGTCCACTCCGACGACGAATCGCTCCGTTTCGCGCACCGCAGCGGTGTGCGGGAAGAGGGAGTTGATGTGCCCCTCGCCACCCATGCCGAGCAGGTGCACGTCGAAGTCGGGCACGGACCCGTCTGCGGACTGTGCCGCGAGGAGTCGGGCATAGCGCTCGGCGGACTCCGCCGGCGTGGTGCATCCGTCCTCACCGAGAGCAGGCATGGTGTGGATGCGCGCCTCGTCGATCGGCACGTGGTCGAGCAAAGCAGCCCGCGCCTGTACTTCGTTGCGCTCGGGGTCGCCCGGGGGCAGGAACCGCTCGTCGCCGAAGTACACGTTGACGGCCGACCAGTCGATCCCGCCCTGCTCACGCCCGACGTGTTCGAGCACGGCGATGCCCGTTCCGCCGCCGGTGAGCACCACGTGGGCCTGGAGCCGTTCGGTTTGTGCTGCCACCACCGCATCGACGAAAGCCTTTGCCGCGGCGCGTGCGACGGCATCGGAGTCGGCGAAGGTCAATACCTCGGTCGGGGTCCTGGCGGGATCAGACATATTCCACCTTCGGCAGGGCCGACAGCGCGGCCTCGTAGATGACATCGGGGTCGAGCCGGCGCAGTTCTTCGGCGAGGCACTCCGCGGAGTCCCGCCGTGCCAGCGTGATCAAGGACGCAGGTTTGTCGGTTCGTTCGAGCGTCGCGACACGCCCCTCCTGCGGACGGCCGAGCACGATCGTCTGCGTGGTGGTGCGCAGTTCGACGCGCAGGTCGCCGGTCGCGCGCTGCACCGGGCAGTCGATGCGGCTCGCGAGCCATCCCGCAAGAAGGTCGATGGCCGGTTCGGTCTGCAGGCCCGAGACATGGGCTGACACGACCTGCTCGTACGGCGGTTGTTCGAGCGCGGAGACCAGCAGCGCGCGCCAGTAGGTGATCCGGGCCCATGCCAGGTCGGTGTCACCCGGGGTGTATCCGGACAACCGCGAGAACAGATCGGCGCGCGGATCGAGGGCGTTCGTGGTGTCGGTGAGCCGGCGCACCGCCAACCTGCCCACGGGGTCGTGTGCGGGAACCGGCGGCGCCTGGCCGGGCCACCACGCCACGACAGGCGTGTCGGGCAGCAGGAAGGGCACCACGACCGACTCCTGGTGCTCGGCGAGTTCGCCGTGGAGCGCGAGGATCAGCACCTCGGACGCGCCGGCCTCACCACCGACGCGGATCTCCGCGTCGAGGCGCGAGGGGCCTTCGGCCCGCCCCCGCCCGACGACGATGACGCGGCAGGGATGCTCGCGGGCGGCATCGGTGGCGGCAGAAATCGCCGCCTCGATTCCCCGGGCTTCGCCGGCGCACACGACGAGTGTGAGAACCCTGCCCTGAGTGACGATTCCGCCGGTCCTGCGAAGTTCGACCAGCTTCTTGCTGACGTCCACCGCGGAGGTGTTGCGCAATTGCAGTCTCACGGCCGTCTCCATTCCCGGCCGGAGCGGCGCAGCATCTCGTCGGACGACGCCGTGCCCCAGCTTCCCGCCTCGTACGGTTCGGGCCGGCCCTTCGTGGCCCAATGGTCGAGAACCGGATCGAGGATCTTCCAGGACAACTCGACCTCTTCGTCCACGGGGAACAGGGACGGTTCTCCGAGCAGCACGTCGAGCAACAGTCGTTCGTACGCCTCCGGGGAGGACACCGTGAACGCCTGACCGTAACTGAAGTCCATGCTCACGTCGCGCACCTCCATCTCGGAGCCGGGCACCTTCGACCCGAAGCGCATCGTGACACCTTCGTCGGGCTGCACCCGGATCACGAGTGCGTTCTGGCCGAGGTCGGAGGTCATCGTCGTGTCGAACGGCAGGTGGGGCGCACGCTTGAACACGACGGCGATCTCGGTGACCCGGCGGCCCAGCCGTTTTCCGGTCCGCAGGTAGAACGGGACCCCGGCCCACCGCCGGGTGTCCACCTCGAGGGTGATCGCCGCATACGTCTCGGTCGTCGAATCCGCCGCGAAGCCCTTTTCCTCGAGCAGCCCGACGACACGTTCGCCGCCCTGCCAGCCACCGGTGTACTGACCGCGTGCGGTGGTCTCGTCGAGGGGTTCGGCAAGCCGGGTCGCGGACAGCACCTTGATCTTCTCGGCGCGCAGTTCGGACGGCGCGAAGCTGATCGGCTCTTCCATCGCCGTGAACGCCAGCAACTGCAGCAGATGGTTCTGGATGACGTCGCGCGCGGCCCCGATCCCGTCGTAATATCCCGCTCGTCCGCCGAGACCGATGTCCTCGGCCATGGTGATCTGGACATGGTCGACGTAGTGCGCGTTCCAGATCGGATCGAACAACTGGTTCGCGAACCGCAGCGCCAGGATGTTTTGAACCGTCTCCTTGCCGAGATAGTGGTCGATGCGGAACACCGAATCCTCGGAGAACACTTCGCCGACGACCGCGTTGAGTTCACGCGCACTCTCGAGGTTGTGGCCGAACGGTTTCTCGATCACCACCCGGCTCCACGAGTCGTCGTGCGCCGCCGCGAGACCCGAGCGTGCCAGTTGCCCGCACACCACCGGGAACGCGTCGGGCGGAACCGACAGGTAGAAGGCGTGATTTCCGCCGGTACCCCGCTCCTGATCGAGCTTGTGCAGGGTCTCGGCGAGCTCGGCGAACGCCGCGTCGTCGTCGAACGAGCCCTGGACGAAGCGGATGCCTTCGGCGAGCCGCTGCCAGACCTCTTCGCGGAACGGGGTGCGCGAATTGTTGCGCACCGCGTCATGCACCACTTCACCGAACTCGGCGTCGTCCCACTCCCGGCGGGCGAATCCGACAAGAGCGAATCCGGGCGGCAGGAGCCCGCGGTTGGCCAGGTCGTACACCGCCGGCATCAGCTTGCGCCGGGCGAGATCGCCCGTGACGCCGAAGATGACGAGAGCGCACGGACCCGCGATACGGGGTAGCCGGCGATCCCTGCTGTCCCGCAGCGGGTTCACCCACTCCGCCGTCCCGGATTCGCTCACGTTCAGCCCTCCGCGCCGGGTGCGTGGGCGGTGAGCTGCTCCGACGTGGCCGTCAGCAGCTCGTTCCAGGACGCTTCGAACTTCTCGAGACCTTCTTCTTCGAGCTTGCGGAACACGTCCGGAAGGTCGATCCCCGCGGAAGCGAGCGCGTCGAACACCTGCTGCGCTGCGGCGATGTTGCCGGTGACCGTGTCGCCGGTGATCTCCCCGTGGTCGGCGACCGCTTCGAGGGTCTTCTCCGGCATCGTGTTCACGGTGTTCGGAGCAACCAACTCGGTGACGTACATCGTGTCGGAGTACTCCGGGTTCTTCACCCCGGTCGACGCCCACAGGGCACGCTGCGGGAGCGCGCCCGCCTCTGCGAGCTGCTCGAAACGTGCACCGGACTCGAAGGCCTTGCGGTACGAGCCGTACGCCAGCCGGGCGTTCGCGACGCCCGCCTTGCCGCGCAGCGCCAGGGCCGCGTCGGTGCCGATCTCCTCGAGACGCGCATCGATCTCGGTGTCGACCCGGGAGACGAAGAACGATGCCACCGAATGGATCTTCGAGAGATCGTGGCCGGCGGCCTTGGCCGCGGTCAGCCCGTCCAGGTACGACTCGATGACCCGCTCGTATCGCTCGACGGAGAAGATCAGCGTGACGTTCACACTGATGCCCTCGCCGATCACGCGTGCGATCGCCGGCAGCCCGGCCATGGTCGCGGGGATCTTGATGAAGAGGTTGGGGCGATCGACGACGCGCCACAACTCCAGCGCCTGCGCGACGGTCTCGTCGGTGGCGTGAGCGAGGCGCGGATCGACCTCGATCGACACGCGGCCGTCGAGCCCGCCGGTCGCCTCGTACACGGGAGCGAGCACGTCGCACGCCGAGCGGACGTCGTCGGTGGTGACGGCGAGGATGGTTTCCTCGACGTCCGCACCGCCCGCTGCCAGCTCACGAACCTGCGCGTCGTACGCGTGTCCCTTGGACAACGCCGCCTGGAAGATCGACGGATTGGTGGTGACACCGACGACACTCCGGGTGGCGATCAGTTCGGCGAGATTGCCGGACTCGATCCGCTCACGCGACAGGTCGTCCAGCCACACCGAAACGCCCTGGGCGGAGAGGGCGGCGAGTACCTCGTTCTGCGCGGTGGTCTGCGAAGTCATCCGATCATCCCTTCACTGTGGTCAGCGAGCGGTGCGCAGCGTCGACAACGGCTTCTGCGGTGATTCCGAACTCGCGGTACAGGGTCTTGTAGTCGGCGGAAGCGCCGAAGTGCTCGAGCGACACGGCCTCGCCGGCGTCGCCGATGAGCCGGTACCACGGGAGCGCGAGACCGGCCTCGACGGAGACACGGGCACGCACCGACGGCGGGAGCACCTCGTCGCGGTATGCCTGATCCTGCTCGAGGAACCAGTCGAGCACCGGCACCGAGACGACGCGGGTGGGCACACCCTCGGCCTCGAGGGTCTCGCGCGCGGCCACGGCCAGTTCGACCTCCGAACCGGTTGCGAGCAGCACGACCTCGGGGGTTCCGGTGGACGCTTCGACGAGCACGTATGCGCCGCGGGCGACACCCTCGGCGGCCTTCTCCCGGGTTCCTTCGAGAACCGGCACGTTCTGGCGGGTGAGTGCCAGCGCGGTCGGGCCCGTCTTGTTCTCGAGAGCCGACTTCCATGCGAAGGACGTCTCGTTGGCATCGGCCGGACGGATCACCGCGAGGTTGGGGATCGCGCGCAGCGCGGCGAGGTGCTCGATCGGCTGGTGCGTCGGGCCGTCCTCACCGAGTCCGATCGAGTCGTGGGTCCACACGTAGATCGCCGGTGTCTGCATGAGCGCGGCGAGACGGACCGCGGGCCGCATGTAATCGGAGAAGACGAGGAAGGTGCCGCCGTAGGCGCGGGTCGGGCCGTGCAGCGCGATGCCGTTGAGGATCGAACCCATCGCGTGCTCGCGGATACCGAAATGCAGGGTCCGGCCGTAGGGCTGGGCAGTCCACTCGTCGGTGGAGATCGACTCGGGACCGAACGAGTCGGAACCGGGGATCGTGGTGTTGTTGCTGCCGGCGAGGTCGGCGGAACCGCCCCACAGTTCCGGCAGGATCGGGCCGAGCGTCGCGAGCGCATTGCCCGAGGCCTTGCGGGTCGCGGGACCGCTGTCGGTCGGATCGTAGAGCGGCAGGGCGTCGACCCAGCCCTCCGGGAACTCACCCGCGAACAGACGGTCGAACAGTTCCTTGCGCTGCGGCTCGCGCCGGGCCCACGCGTCGAAGTCGGCCTGCCACGCCTCGCGCACCTTGGCGTTGCGCTCGATGACGCCGCGGGCGTGCTCGATCACAGCCGGATCGACGTCGAAGTTCTTCTCGGGATCGAAGCCGAGCACCTTCTTCACGGCGGCGACCTCGTCGGTGCCGAGCGCAGCGCCGTGCACGTCGCCGGTGTTCATCTTGGTCGGAGCCGGATAGCCGATGATCGTGCGCACGGAAATGAGCGACGGACGATCGGTGACCGCCTTGGCGGCCTCGACGGCCTCGAGGATCCCGGTGACGTTCTCGCCGCCGTCGACGGTCTGCACGTGCCAGCCGTACGCCTCGTACCGCTTCGCCACGTCCTCACCGAGCGCGATCGTGGTGTCGTGCTCGATCGAGATCTTGTTGGCGTCGTAGAAGACGATCAGATTGCCGAGTTCCTGCACGCCGGCGAGCGACGAAGCCTCGGACGTGACGCCCTCTTCGATGTCACCGTCGGAAGCGATCACGTAGACGAAGTGATCGAACGGGCTCTCACCCGGAGCGGTGTCCGGATCGAACAGGCCGCGCTCGCGACGGGCGGCCATGGCCATACCGACGGCGGACGCGAGGCCCTGGCCGAGCGGTCCGGTGGTCATCTCGACGCCCGCGGTGTGCCCGTACTCGGGGTGTCCCGGGGTCAGCGAGCCCCACGTGCGCAGCGCCTCGAGGTCGGCGAGTTCGACGCCGTATCCCGACAGGTACAGCTGGATGTACAGGGTCAGGCTCGAGTGGCCGCACGACAGCACGAAACGGTCGCGACCGACCCACTTCGGATCGGTCGGGTCGTGACGCATCACGCGCTGGTAGAGGGTGTAGGCGAGCGGAGCGAGGCTCATCGCGGTGCCGGGGTGCCCGTTGCCGACCTTCTGCACCGCATCGGCGGCGAGCACGCGGGCCGTGTCGACCGCCTTGGTGTCCAGGTCGGTCCAGTCGGCCGGATGCGCCGGCTGAGTGAGGGTGCGGATCTCGTCTGTGATCGACACGAGCAGAGTTCTCCTGACATGGGGTGTACGGGGTGCCTGCGGGTAGAAGTTGGCCCGCGCGCTCCTTAAGAGTAGTGCGCGCCGCGGAGCGGGTCGATTCGGTCGGGGCGGGTCCGCCGTCTACCATCGTTTGTAGTAGAAGGAGCGTCCGGACCCGGGCGACCGTGAACGGGCGAGCGAAAGTGCGGATTCGCGTGGTGCAAGGAGACAGTGTGCGGGCAGGGCAACGGCCGAAGGGACACGGATTCGGCGCCCCCGAAGCGCCAGGCGCTCCCCGCCCCGACACCGCATGGGGACGTCTCTCGGGCACCGTGCTCGCCTACATCGCGCTCACGAAGCCGCGTGTCATCGAGCTGCTGCTGGTCGCAACCATCCCCGCGATGCTGTTCGCCGACCGGGGCCACGTCGACATCGTCCTGATCCTGAGCACCCTGTTCGGTGGCTGGATGGGTGCGGCGAGCGCCAATTCGCTCAACTGTGTGGTCGACGCCGACATCGACAAGGTGATGAAGCGGACCGCGCTTCGTCCCCTCGCACGTCAGACCGTGCCGACCCGCAATGCGTTCGTCTTCGGCGTCCTGCTGGGTGTGGCTTCCTTCGCGTGGTTGTGGTGGCGGGCGAACCTGCTGTCGGGTCTGCTGGTCGTCGCGACCATCGCGTTCTACGTCCTCGTCTACACGATGGTGCTCAAGCGTCGTACCTGGCAGAACGTCGTCTGGGGCGGCGCGGCAGGATGCATGCCCGTGATGGTCGGCTGGGCCGCCGTCACCGGATCGCTCAGCTGGGAACCGGTCGTATTGTTCCTCGTCATCTTCTTCTGGACGCCGCCGCACACGTGGGCGCTGGCGATGCGGTACAAGGAGGACTACAAGGCGGCCGGCGTGCCGATGCTGCCCGTGATCGCGACAGAGCAGCACGTCACCAAGCAGATCCTCCTGTACACCTGGGCGACCGTGATCGCGACCCTCGTGATCGTGCCCGCCGCGGGCATCATCTACGCCGTGTTCGCCGTCCTCGCCGGAGCGTGGTTCCTGTTCGTCGCGCACCAGCTCTACAGCAGCGTGCGGGGCGGCGCGTCGGTCAAGCCGCTCAAGCTGTTCCTGCAGTCCAACAATTACCTGGCGCTGGTATGCCTCGGCCTCGCGGTCGACTCGGTGCTGGCCCTGCCGACGATCGGCTCCTACTTCTGATCCCGGATCCCCTGATCACGACGAAGCCCCCGCTCCACACCGGAGCGGGGGCTTTGCGTTGTGCGGTCGTTGCTCAGGGAATCAGGACGACGGAGCCGGTCGTCCGGCGGGCAGCGAGATCCGTGTGGGCCCGGGCGGCGTCCGCCAGCGGGTAGGTCGCACCGACACGGACGTGCAGGGATCCGTCGGCGATCGCCGCGAACACGTCCCCCGCCCGCCAGAGCAGCTCTTCGCGGGTGCGTGTGTAGTGCGCGAGGGTGGGCCGGGTGACGAACAGTGAACCCGCGGGGTTGAGGCGCTGCAGGTCGAACGGCGGAACCGGGCCGCTCGCCGCACCGAACAACGCGACCATGCCGCGGATACGGACCGAGGCGAGGGACGCCTCGAACGTTGCCGCACCGACCCCGTCGTACGCCGCGGCGACGCCCTCACCGCCGGTGAGTTCCCGGACCCGGGCTGCGATGTCGTCGTCGTAGCGCAGGACTTCGGCCGCACCGGCGTCGCGGGACAGGGCTTCCTTGGCATCGGACGAGACGGTGGTGATCACCCGTACGCCCTTCTTTGCGGCCAACTGGGTGAGCAGCAGACCCACGCCGCCGGCACCCGCGTGCACGAGCACGGTGTCGCCGGCCCGGGCGGGATACACCGACTCGATCAGGTAGTGCGCGGTCATGCCCTGCAGCAGCGCAGACGCCGCCTGCTCGGTGGGCACGCCGTCCGGGACCGGTACCGCCACGGCCTCGGGGACGCAGACGAGTTCCGCATACGAGCCGGGGGCCGCGCACCACGACACCCGCGTGCCGATCCGCCCGTCCTCGACGCCCTCGCCGACTGCGACGACCGTGCCGGTGCCCTCCGAGCCCGGAACGTACGGCAGGTCGGTGGGGTACATACCGGTGCGGAAATAGGTGTCGATGTAGTTCACGCCGATGGCGTCGGTGCGGACGAGCAGGTCGCCGGGGCCGGGCTGCGGGTCGGGACGTTCCACCGGAACGAGGACGTCGGGACCTCCGAACTGTGCCACTTCGATTGCGCGCATTCCGTCACAGTATTCTGCTTTCATGAGCGCCGAAACAGAGGTCGCGGCCGCACCGGCCGCCATCGTCTCGTCCATTCGCACCTTCGTCGCCGAGCACGGCGGCTCCGGCAAGGCCGTGCTGCAGCCGATCGGCCGGTCCGGGGTCCGGGTCACCGTCGTCGCCGCCGACGGGACGCTCGGTGATCGAGTCGCGAAGGACTTGCCGACCGCCCACGCCGTCATCGACGCGTTGCCGGACGTCACCGTCTCCGAGTGGGACCGGGAACTGACCAGCATCGTCAATCCGCAGCCCGGGCACTGGAAGAAGATGGCCGGCTGGGTCGCCCGTCAGGCGCGGTTCCCGAAGGCACGCAACGAGCACCCGATTCGCTCCTGACACCTGCCCGACACAGACCTCGGGGCCGTCCACATC
>NZ_JAXION010000016.1:0-50897 GCF_049311045.1 Rhodococcus sp. 7Tela_A2
CTCGACAGGGTGTGGGAGAGTAGGACACCGCCGAACACCCGTTTGCTGGAGGCCCCCAACTGTGTTGGGGGCCTTCAGTGTTTTGTATGGAGGAGGGGACCCGCGGGTGTGGGTCCCTTTTTTCGTTCGCGCGGAACCGTCAGGTTACGAGATGGTAACGACGTGGTTCTGGGTCCCGCTTTGCGACGTGATGTGGGTAACGTCCGCTGGTGCAAGATCCGCTTGGATCGTGCTGCACGGCGGTGCGCATCCTCCCGGGTCGTTCTAGGGCGACGAGAGGGATCAGACCATGAAGAACAGGTTCGGCTCGGCCGGAATTGTGAAGGCCGCGGCCACTCTTGCGGGATTCGGACTTGTCGGCGCGTCCATGACGGGATGCACAAGCGTCGACAACTCGGGCGAGGGGTCGACTCTCCAGCGACTCCAGGACTCCGGCACCGTCACGGTCGGCTTCGCCGGCGAGGCGCCCTACAGCTTCATGCAGGACGGCGAACTGACCGGCGCGACGGTCGCGCTGCACAGGGAGATCTTCTCGAACCTCGGCATCGACAACGTGGAGGGCGTGGCCACCGACTTCGGTGCGCTCATCCCGGGTCTGCAGGCTGGACGATTCGACGTCGTCAGCGCCGGCATGTCGATCCTTCCCCAGCGGTGCGAACAGGCTTTGTTCAGTGAGCCGGAGTTCAACTACACGACCGCTCTGATGGTTCCTCAGGGCAACCCTCAGCAGCTCAGTGACATGCAGACCATCGCGGACAAGGATGTTCGGATGGCTGTGCTGACCGGTGCGATCGAGTCGGACTACGCGTCGTCGCTCGGTATCGACGCGATGCAGGTGTCCTCGCCTCAGGACGGCATGGACGCGGTGATCAACGGACGCGCCGATGTCTTCGCACTGACCGGTATCTCCCTGAACTGGATGAAGCAGAACAACGAGAACGCTCCCGTCGAGGTCACCGAGTCGTTCGTCGCCGAAATCGACGGCGTTCCCCAGGTGGGAGCGGGTGGCACCGTGTTCCGCACGGAAGACACCGAACTCCGCGATGCCTACAACGCCGAACTGGCCAAGATCACGTCGGACGAGGCCACCTACCTCTCGATCGTCGGGGATTACGGCTTCACCGCGGAGGAGATGCCGGATCCGAACCTGACCACGGAGACACTGTGCGAGGGCACCGCCTGAGCGCGGGCTGCGGACAATGGCTTCGGAGTCCAACTTCGAGCAGTTTCGAGATGCAATCCCGCGCCTGTTCGACGGGATCATCGTCACGCTCGAACTGACCATCGGTAGCGCGTTCTTCGCGTTCCTTCTGGCGCTTGCGCTGGGCCTTGCCGGCGGCGCGAAGAATCTCGCGCTGCGCGGCAGTGCGCGTGTGTTCATCGAATTCTTCAGAGGCACCTCACTGCTGGTCCAGTTGTTCTGGTTCTTCTATGTGCTGCCTCTGTTCGGGTACCGCCTCGAACCGATCGTGTGCGGCATCCTGGCTTTGTCGCTGAACTACGGCGCCTACGGTGCGGAGGTCGTCCGCGGCGCCATCGCGTCGGTTCCACGACCCCAATGGGAGGCGGCGACCGCCTTGAACTTCGGGTACTGGCAACGGCTGCGCCGAGTGATCTTTCCTCAGGCCTGGGCGGAGATGATTCCTCCTCTGACCAATCTCCTCATCCAGTTGCTCAAGGGCACTGCGCTTGCGAGTTACATTCTGCTGCAGGATCTCACGTTCGAGATCGAACAGTTGCGGCAGAACACCGGCGACACGTTGTTCGCGTTCGGAATCGGCCTCGTCCTCTACTTCGTGGTCGGGTACATCCTCACGCTGGTGATGAACGCGCTCGAGGTACGCGCGAAGAGTCGCCTCGGCACCGGTCCGAGTATGCGTGAGATCTTCGGGGTCGCGCCGGCTCTGGACGAACCCGCGGGGGTGGTGAAGTCGTGACCGTCGAATGGAGTTGGCAACGCGCCGGAGAGGCGCTGCCCGTGTTGCTCGAGGGCTTCCGCATCACGCTGCTGGCGACGGTGCTGGGTTTCGCTCTCGCTGCTGTGCTGGGTCTGGCCGTGGCGATCATGCGGCGCTCGCTCCCCAAGGTGCTCGCAAAACTGCTCTCGGCGATAGTCGAGTTCATCCGGCTGACACCGCTCGTCGTGCAGTTGCTGTTCGTCTACTACCTGCTCCCGCAATTCTCGGCACTGCAAATCGGTATCGCGGTACTCGGTATCCACTACGCGACGTATATGGCCGAGGTCTACCGGGCGGGGATCGAAGCTGTCCCGGTGGGGCAGTGGGAAGCGGCACGCGCGCTGTCGTTGCCACCCGCCCGAACGTGGCGGGCGGTGATCCTGCCACAGGCGATTCGCCGGGTCGTTCCGGCTCTCGGCAACTATGCGGTCTCGATGTTCAAGGACACCCCGTACCTCTTCACCATTTCCGTGGTGGAGATGGTCACGGCCGCGCAGCAATTCGGGGCAAGAAACTTTCAATATCTCGAGCCACTGACGATGGCGGGGCTGATCTTCCTCGCCGCGAGCTATCCCACGTCGGTGCTCATCCGCAGATTGGAGCGTCGACTTGCCTACTGATCCGGCCCTCGAGGAACACTCCCTCACGGGCGACAGGTCCACTGTGCCGATGATCGAATTCGATTCGGTCGTCAAGAAATTCGGCGACAACGTCGTTCTCGATCATCTCGACTTCACGGTGGCAGCAGGGGACAGGGTGACGCTGATCGGCCCCAGCGGCTCCGGCAAAACCACCATCCTGCGTCTGCTCATGACGTTGGAGAAGGTGGACGGCGGGGTCATCCGGGTCAAAGGTGAACCGCTCAGCCACGAACGAAAAGGGGACCGTCTGGTTCCCGCGTCGGAGCGGCACCTCCGATCGATGCGCCGCAGCATCGGCATGGTGTTCCAGCAGTTCAACCTGTTCCCGAACATGAACGTGATGGAGAACCTCACGGAGGCGCCCATCCACGTGCTCGGGCGCAAGAAGTCCGAAGCGCAGGAGCGCGCGCGTGAATTGCTCGCGACGGTCGGACTGTCGGACAAGGAGAGTGCGCATCCGACGCAGCTGTCCGGTGGGCAGCAGCAGCGTGTGGCGATCGCCCGGGCGCTCGCAATGGACCCCGACATCCTGCTTCTCGACGAGGTGACCTCGGCGCTCGACCCCGAACTCGTTGCGGATGTGCTCGACGTGCTGCGCACCATCGCCGACACGACCGACATCACGATGCTCATCGTCACGCACGAGATGCACTTCGCGCGAGACGTATCCAATCGCGTGCTGATGTTCGATCAGGGTCGCATCGTCGAGGAAGGCTCGCCCGAGCGCATCTTCACCGATCCCGCACACGAGCGAACACGGAGATTTCTCGACGCGATCATCGCGGGAGAATGAGCGCCCGGGATCGTCAGTAGGACGGAACGGCCAGGTGGGTAGCTTCGGCCCGTCCTCGGAGCACCACTTCTTCGCCCAGCGTCCACCGGGAGCGTTCCGCGCCGGACGTGGCGTCGAGCGCACGGCGTGACGCGACGACGTGTCCGGGCACGGTTTTCGCGAGTTCGGAGAGACGTGCCGCCTCGTTGACCGGGTCTCCGATCACCGTGTACTCGAACCGCTCCTCGGCACCGATGTTGCCGGCCACCGCAATCCCGGCGGTGATGCCGATGCCCGCACGGCATTCGGGTACCTCGGCCTCGAGACGCTGCGCCATCTTCCGGGCGGCAGCCAGTGCCCGCCCGGGGGCATCGTCGACGGCAACCGGGGCACCGAAGATCGCAAGCGCGGCGTCACCCTCGAACTTGTTGACGAAGCCTCCGGCGGAATGGACCTCGTCGACGACGACGGCGAAGAATCGGTTCAGCAGTTCCACGACCTCGGAGGGGGGTCGGCTCGCCGCGATCCCGGTGGACCCGATGATGTCGATGAACAGCACCGCGACGTCCCGTTCCTCACCACCGAGGGTCTCCGCCCGGTTCAGCGCTGCCGCTGCGACGTCACGTCCGACATGTTTACCGAACACCTCCCGCATACGTTCCCGTTCGCGCAGGCCCTCGGCCATCCGGTTGAAGCCGGCCTGCAACTGGCCGAGTTCGGTGCCGTCGTAGACGACGACCGCTTCGTCGAATCGTCCCTCTTCGATTCGGCGCATCCCGAAACGCACGGACTCGATGGGAGCGATCGTGGATCGTACGGTCAGGTACATCAGGAGTGAGCCCGTGAACAGCGCAACCGTTCCCAGGACGAGGATCGTGATCGCGAGGCGGGTCGTGGTGACCGGGCGGACGAAGGTGAACACCGCTACGAAGATCAGCCCGACGACGGGTACGGCGCTGCCGAGTGCCCACGCGAGCATCACCCGCCCGGTGGTGCCGGCGAACTTCCGGCGTGGTGGTGTGCCCGCTTCGAGGGCCCTCGCGGAAATAGGGCGGAGTGCGAACTCCGTGAACATGTATGCGAAACCGCACACGGTAACCCCGGCGAGCGTGATGGTCAGGGCCACCTTGGGAATCGTCTCGGCGTCGACGATGCCGAAGCACGTGGTGAAGAAGACGAACCCGACGAACCACAGTGCACCCTGCTGAAGGGTGATCCGCCACGGCATCGTGAGAGCGATGCGCTGCTCGTCGGCGGTGGGTGGCCGGTTCTCCAGCGCCCACCGCAACCGGCGGAGGGCCCCGCGGGTGAACAGGACCGACCCCAGGACGATCGCGACCCCCACGTACACAGGCGCAAGGATCGCGGTGATCACGAGGAATTCGGAGGTGAGGACCGATGGGCCGGGGATCACCACGTTGATGAGCGCGGCCACGATCGCCGCCCCCACAAGGTGCGTCCCGATCAGCGACAGGGTGAGCAACAACTGGATGCGGATGCGCTGCCGCCGGACGGGTTCGGCGGGTTCACCGAGGATCGCGGATCCGAGCGGTGCGGTGCGGTTGCTGCGTGCTGGCATGGTCGTTCGAGAGTAGTCGAGCAGATCCACTAGGGTAGGTCCGTGCGTCTAGTGATTGCCCGTTGCCGTGTGGACTACATCGGACGCCTGACGGCGCACCTGCCCACGGCGCGCCGACTCCTGCTCGTCAAGGCCGACGGGTCGGTGAGTATCCACGCCGACGACCGCGCCTACAAACCTCTCAACTGGATGAGCCCGCCGTGCTGGCTCGTCGAGGAACCGGCCGACGAGGCGCAGGCGCTCTGGGTGGTGACCAACAAAGCCGGCGAGGAACTGCGGATCACGCTCGAGGAGATCGAGCACGACTCGAGTCACGAACTCGGGGTGGACCCCGGTCTCATCAAGGACGGCGTGGAAGCGCACCTGCAGGAACTTCTCGCGGAACACGTGGAGACGCTCGGCCAGGGATTCACGCTCGTCCGGCGCGAGTACCCGACAGCGATCGGTCCCGTCGATCTGCTGTGCCGGGACGCCGACGGCGCCACGGTGGCCGTGGAGATCAAGCGTCGCGGTGAGATCGACGGCGTCGAACAGCTCACGCGCTATCTCGAACTTCTCAACCGCGACCCGCTCCTCGCCCCGGTCACCGGAGTGTTCGCTGCCCAGCAGATCAAGCCGCAGGCGAAGACCCTGGCGACGGATCGCGGGATCCGCTGCCTCGTCCTCGATTACGAGGCTCTGCGTGGCACCGAGAGCACCGAGTTCAGATTGTTCTGACGGTGCCCCGCCGCAATCGTCCCCCTACGTCGTCGCGCAGACGCGGACACGCCGAATCGGAGAGCGCCTCCTTCGGTTACGCCACCAGCCGCACCGAGAACGGTCCGGCAGGAGCTGACGACGAGAGGTACACGGTGCGGACCGTGCCGGGAAGCCGCGCCACCAAGCCGTACCGGTGCCCGGGATGCGACCACGAGATCGCGCCCGGCACACCACACGTGGTGGCATGGCCCGTCGACACTCCGGGCGGCGCCGACGACAGACGGCACTGGCACAACGGGTGCTGGAAGGGACGCGGAACGCGGCGGCCCACGCGTCGGTGGTCCTAGCCGGCAGTGCTCAATTGGTCCTGGTCGGCAGTGGTCCCCGCCTGCAAGAGCGGGTGGTGTCCGTCTGCACGTCGTAGTCTGGCGGCGTGCGCTGGCCGATGGCGGAACGTGATCACTGGAGGCACGGATGGCCGAGACGACTGTGGCAGATGTGATGGCCGAACTGGCCGCACTCGAGGACCCGAAGGCACGGGCGGTCAACGAGAAACACGGCGACGACCACGGCGTGAATCTCAGCAGACTACGGGCGCTCGCGAAGCGGTTGAAGACCCAGCACGAGCTCGCGCGGGGGCTCTGGGACACCCGGGACACAGCGGCGAGGCTGCTCGCGCTCCTGATCTGCCGGCCCAGGTCGTTCGAGCGTGACGAACTGGACGCGATGATGCGTGACGCGCGTGCTCCCAAGGTGCGGGTCTGGCTGGTGAGCTACGTCGTGAAGAAGAGCCCGCACGCAGAGGAACTGCGCGCGCGCTGGTTCCGTGACCCGGACCCGGCGGTCGCGAGTGCCGGCTGGGATCTGACCGCCGGACTGGTGGCCACGGATCCGGCCCGGCTGGACCTGGACGGACTCCTCGACATCGTCGAGACAGAGATGAAAGATGCTCCCGACACACTGCAATGGTCGATGAACACCTGCCTCGCCCAGATCGGGATCGAGCACGCTCACCACAGGCAACGCGCGCTCGAGATCGGGGAGCGGTTGAGAGTTCTCGAGGACTACCCGACGTCACCGGGCTGCACGTCGCCGTACGCCCCGGTCTGGATCAGCGAGATGGTAGGCCGCCGCCAGGGAGCAGGGTAGTCGCGCGACGCGTCAGTTTCTGACCTTGCTGGCGACCGCGGGGGAACGTCCCTGGATATTCGGTCCGGAGCCCGTGGTGTTCCGAGGCTGCGTTCCGGAACCGCGGACGCCGTCGGCGGGTTTCGGGGTCTCGGTCTTCTCGGTGTCGGTCTTCTCGGCGGCGTCGGATTTCCCGGTGCCGGCGTTCTTGCCGCTGTCCGTGGTGCGTCCGGTCTCACCGGCTGCCGCGTCGTCCCGGTCCGCTCGCGCAGGCGGGGCAACCCGTCCCTCGGTATCCGCGGTCGCCTTCGGCTTCGCCGCGGGAGTGCCGCCCTCCGTGTTGCGATCGCGGGGAGCGCCGCCACCGGCCGTGTTCCCACCGGCCGAAGTGCTGCCACCGCCCGGACGGGGGGTATCGAGCGAGATCTCCCGGTCGAGCAACTCGCCTTCGCGGTTGATCGCGGCGAGCATGGTCGGCACGTCGTCGAGCTGTTCGCGCACCGCATCGAGCTGGCCGAGGATGCGTCCGCGCAGCATCCGCATTTCCTCCGTGAGGTCGCGGGCGTTGGCGACCTTGCGCTCGGATTGTTCGGTGGCAGTCGCGAGTCGACGGGCGGCTTCCTGCGTCGCCACATCGATACGGCGTTCGGCTTCGGCCTTGCTCGTGCGCTCGAGGTTGTCGAGTTCGCCGAGAAGCTTGCTGCGACGTTCGGCCATCGTGATCTCGAAGTCCTGCTGAACCTGCTCCCGCTTGCTTTCGGCCTCGGCGGCGTGGCGGTCGGCCTCGGCGCGCGCAGCCGCGACGATGCGGTCGGCTTCCTTGCGCGCGGCAGCCATCGTCCGCTTGTGCTCGTCCTCGAATGCGCGGCGCCGTTCTTCGAGCTCTGCGAGCTTCTGTTCGTAATCGCCGCGGAGTCTGATGCCCTCCTGCTCGGCGAGCGAAATCATTTCCGCGGAGTCGGCCTCGGCGCGCGCCCGCAACTCGGATGCTTCGTCCGAGGCGAGGCGCAGCATCCGGGAGATGCGGTCACTCATACCCTCGGCGGTGGTGGGGGGCACCGACAGCCGGTCCACATCGCGGCGGAGTTCGTCGATCTCGTTGCGCGCATTCTCGAGCTGCCGCGCGAGATCGCGGGCCTGCGCGGACGCGGCGTCGCGGTCGGTCGCGGTCACGCGTAACTCGGCCTCGAACCGCGCGAAGTAGTTGGTTACCTCGTCGCGGTCGAAGCCTTTTCGCACGATCGAGAACGGCAGGTGGCTGGGGGTGCGATCACGATCGAAGACCATGGCGACAATCTACCTGCTGAGGCCGGAGGACACGCTGCGCTCCCGCCGAAACGCGGGCGGGAACGCAGACTCGTGATCCGTCCGCGTGGCTCAGTGCGCGGCGTGAGCGGCCGGCTCGACCAATTCGACGAGAACGCCGCCCGCATCCTTCGGGTGGAGGAAGTTGATGCGGGAGTCGGCGGTGCCGCGACGCGGGGCGTCGTACAGCAGCCGGACGCCGTTGGCCCGGAGTGCGGCGGAGACCGCGTCGAGATCGGACACGCGGTATGCGAGCTGCTGCAATCCCGGACCGCTGCGGTCCAGGAACTTGGCGATCGTCGAATTCTCGTTCAGCGGAGCGAGCAGCTGGATCTGGGTCGCGCCCTCCGGACTGCCCGGCACGGACAGCATCGCTTCCCGGACACCCTGTTCCTCGTTGACCTCTTCGTGTGTGGACACGAGGCCGAGGTTCTCGGCGTACCACGTGAGAGCGGCATCGAGGTCGGGCACCGCGATACCGACGTGATCGATCGCGGTGACGAGCCCGGTCGCGAGAAGCGCAGCGGCCGGCGTGGAGGTGGGAGAGATCTCGGTCATGTTCTAGACGGTAGCGTTAACGTTGAATGCGTTCATATCGGGAGTGATGTTTCAGGCCCGGTTGGGCGCCCCACATTTCCCCGATCGTCGGAGGTCGTTTCCGTGAGCAGTTCTGTCATCGTCGCCGGAGCCCGTACGCCCATGGGGCGCCTGCAGGGTTCACTCAAGGACCTCTCCGGCTCCGACCTCGGCGGCGTCGCGATCAAAGGCGCCCTCGAGAAGGCCGGCGTTGCGCCCGAACAGGTCGAGTACGTGATCATGGGGCAGGTTCTCACCGCGGGTGCCGGTCAGATCCCCGCGCGGCAGGCCGCAGTGGCCGCCGGCATTCCCATGGACGTGCCCGCGCTGACCATCAACAAGGTGTGCCTGTCGGGCATCAACGCGATCGCCATGGCCGATCAGATGATCCGTGCCGGCGAGTTCGACGTCGTCGTCGCCGGTGGGCAGGAGTCGATGAGCCAGGCGCCGCACATGCTCGAGAAGAGCCGTGCCGGATTCAAGTACGGCGATGTGACGCTGCGCGACCACATGGCGTACGACGGGCTGCACGACATCTTCACCGACCAGGCTATGGGCAACCTCACCGAGTCCGCCAACAGCGGAGAACGTTTCGTCTCGCGCGAGGAGCAGGATGCCTTCGCCGCGGCGTCGCACCAGAACGCGGCGCGCGCCTGGAAGGACGGCCTGTTCGACGAGGAGGTCGTGCCCGTCGCCATTCCGCAGCGCAAGGGCGACCCCATCATGTTCGCCGCCGATGAGGGAATTCGCGCCGACACCACCACCGAGTCCCTCGGCAGGTTGCGTCCGGCGTTCTCCAAGGACGGCACCGTGACGGCCGGTTCGGCCTCGCAGATCTCCGACGGTGCCGCTGCGGTCGTGGTGATGAGCAAGGACAAGGCCGAGGCACTCGGCCTGAGCTGGATCGCGGAGATCGGCGCCCACGGTGTGGTCGCCGGACCGGACTCGACGTTGCAGTCGCAGCCGGCCCGTGCGATCGCCAAGGCGTGCGAGCGCGAGGGTGTCGATCCTCAGGACCTCGATCTGATCGAGATCAACGAGGCTTTCGCGGCGGTGGGCATCGTCTCGGCCCGTGAACTCGGCATCGACGCCGACAAGGTCAACGTCAACGGTGGCGCCATCGCGCTCGGGCACCCCCTCGGCATGTCCGGTGCCCGCATCGCCCTGCACCTCGCGCTGGAGTTGAAGCGTCGCGGCGGTGGCATCGGCGCGGCTGCGCTGTGCGGCGGCGGCGGCCAGGGCGATGCGCTCATCGTTCGCGTGCCGAAGGCCTGACGCGCACTGAGCACGATCACGGCCCCGGCGCACTCCGCCGGGGCCGTGATGTCTCTCACCCCCACTACGGGTCGTCGTAGTCCTCCGGCACAATGGGCGCCATGACGAACATCTTCGACCTGTCCACCCCCGCGAAGCGGTTCCGCCTCGTGGCGATCTGGGAAGCTGTGACGTGGCTCGCGCTCTTGATCGCCATGTTCTTCAAGTGGGTGCTCGGGTACGAAGAAGCGATCGCCATCCCGGGCATGGTGCACGGCGTGGCCGGTTTCATTCCGTTCGTTCTCATCGCGCTTCTCACCGCGTGGGCGCTGAAGTGGGACCTGAAGACCACCTTCCTGGCGCTCGTCTCGAGTGTCCCGCCGTTCGGCACCATCGTCTTCGAGCGCTGGGCTGTGCGCACCGGCCGGCTCGCCGAACTCTCCGCGCCCGAAAGCGCCGAAAAAGTCGACACGGCTGCCTGACCGCCCGGCACACCACCGCCCGGGCATGACAAACTGGAGAGCGTGACTCGACCCGGTTCCCGTCCAGCACGTTCCGCTGCCGCAGCCGCAGCAATGTCCGGCGCGGTGGATCTCGCGCCGCTCAAGGCGAGGGCCACCGCCCCACCGCCACCTCCGCCGAGTGCCGGTGCCTCCGGCGCAATCCCGTCGATCATCGACGTCACCGAAGCGACGTTCGAGGCCGAGGTTCTCGAGCGCTCGATGCAGGTGCCCGTGATCGTCGACCTCTGGGCGACGTGGTGCGAGCCCTGCAAGCAGCTGACCCCCTCCCTCGAGAAGCTTGCCGCAGAAGCCGGCGGCGAATGGGTGCTCGCGAAGGTCGATGTGGACGCCAACCCGCGGATCGCCCAGGCGTTCGGTGTGCAGTCGGTGCCCACCGTCGTCGCGATAGCAGCCGGGCAGCCTCTTGCCGACTTCCAGGGCGTCCAGCCCGAAGCCGCGCTCCGGCAGTGGCTCGACGCGATCCGCGAGGCCGTCGCCGGCAAATTGTCGGGGCCCCCGAGCGCCGACGGTGAACCGGCCGAACAGCCCGTCGACCCGCGTTTCGAGGCTGCGGAGCAGGCTCTCGAGCAGGGCGATTTCGAGGGCGCCGAGGCCGCCTACCGGCTGATCCTCAACTCGGAGCCGAACAACACGGACGCGCAGGCCGCACTGCGGCAGGTCCGGTTCCTCGGCCGTGCGCAGCAACTCCCCGCCGACGCCGTCGAGCGCGCAGACGCGGCCCCGGCCGATCTCGACGCTCAACTGGCGGCGGCAGACGCCGAATTGTTCGCTCAGGACCCCGAAGCGGCGTTTGCACGCCTGATCGAATTCGTCCGTCGCAGCGCGGGTGACGAACGCACCGCGGCGCGTACCCGGCTGCTCGAACTGTTCGAGTTGTTCGACCCGGCAGAGGACTTCGTGGTCTCGGCGCGGCGCAAGCTCGCCATGGCGCTCTACTAGAACTTCACGACCGACCACACGTGTGTAACGGCCGCTGCCTACCGGTAGCGGCCGTTACACGCTGCTTCACCGCCGAGCACGCCGGTGCGGAACGCGTCGACCCGTGAGAAGCCACTGGGGACCGTGTTGCCGTTGACGTCGCTCGCGGCCAGGCCGTCGGTGAGCAGACCGGACACCGCCTCGTCGAGGTCACCGGGGGAGAGCCACACCATGTTCGCGTCGGGCCCCGCCTCGGCCGCGAGCGGGCTCATCGGGCTCAGCGCGGCGCTGATCACGCCCGACAGACATGCCGCGCGGAGCGCCGTGCGAGGCTCGGTCAGCGATTGACCGTTCGCGTGCTGGACAGCCAGCGCATACCGCGACGCGATCAGCACGTACGCGTTGTAGTCGCCGCGGACATCGGCGCTGAATTCGTTGCCGGAGGAGTCCTCCGGTGTGCTGCGCTCGGTGAGCGCGGCGAGGTCCACTCCGATCGTGTTCGTGGCAGGGCAGTACGACACCGGGGAGGTGAACGCGGCGTCCGCACACGCGAGTTCGGCTCCCGAAAGATCCAGTGCCGGCGGGTCTGCCAGCTCGAATACGCGCTCGAACGACCGGAAGATGAGGTCGACGGAGTCCGCGGTGACCGGAAGCTCGCCGTCGTCGCTGCCGTCGAAGTATTGCGGCAGGTCCGCGCGGCGGGTCTCCACCTCCGCGGCGTCGATCTCCGCGCATGCCGCGGCGCCGTCGGTGAAGCCGATCTGGACGGCGGTGACCCGCTCGAACGCCGAACCGTGGATGGAATCCGGGTCGTTGGGATCGGTGTCGCGGAACAGCACCATCGACGCGAGCACCTTGTTGAGACCGTCCGAGGTGTCGAGTTCGAAATGCGCCGCACGCCCCTCGGCGACGTGTCGCATGAACGCACCGGCGAAACAATCGGCCTGCTGTTCGAACACGATGCCGGGGTCGTCGTCGGCGATCAGGCCCGCCGTGTACTGGATCGCGTGTCCGTACTCGTGCGCGAGGACCATGACGGCCGCCATCGGGCCGAAGTCCTCGATCAGCTGGGGCATCAGATAGGAGCGGTCCCATCCGATGACGTCGCCGAGACTGCAATACGCCGCATTGACGAAGTCGAACGTCGGTTCCCCGCAGAACCGGGGGCCGCGCCGTTCGGAGGGATCCCACGACATGATGGTGGACACCGGCTCGAACGAACCCTTCGCGATCGTTCCGAACTCTCCACGCCAGTAGTCCTCGATATCGCCGATCGCGTTGCCCGCGAGAGTGTCGATGGGACCACCGTCGGTGTTCTCGATGACGACCCCGGCGTCGGGAACCCCGTCACGGGGCCCGCTGTACCCGCTCGTGACGGGCAGGCCGGCGACCGTGAAGGGGTTGTCGTAGACCGACACGGGCGTGCCGTCGATCTGTTGCGCACACCCTGCCAGCAGAACCATCGCGATCACCGGCACCGCCACCCGCTCGAACCGGCGTGTCCGTCTCACGTTGTGGTGCTCCTGTCGTCGAATGCGGGTTTACCCCCGCAGCGACAACCAGATGGCACCGTGCGCGGGCAACGTGACCCGAGCCGACGCGGGACGTCCGTGCCACGAATGCTCCGTGGCCTCCACCGCACCGAGGTTTCCGGTGCCGTGACCCTGATAAGCGGTCGCGTCCGTGTTGAGAATTTCTTCCCACGTGCCGGGTTCGGGTAAACCGACACGATAGTCCGCGTGAGTGCTGCCGGAGAAGTTGTGCAGGCACGCGACGACCGAGCCGTCACTGCCGAACCGCAGAAAGCTCAGCACGTTGTTGTGCGCGTCGTTCGCGTCGATCCACGAGTAACCCTCGGGTGAACTGTCGAGCGTGTACAGCGCGGGGTGCGCACGATAGGTCCGGTTGAGGTCGCCGACGAGCCGCTGGATGCCGCTGTGGAGTGGCTGGTCGAGCTGCCACCAGTCCAGTCCGCGTTCCTCCGACCACTCGGCGACCTGACCGAACTCCTGACCCATGAACAGCAATTGCTTGCCCGGGTGTGCCCACATGTAGGCGAGCAGTGACCGGAGACCCGCGGCGCGGGTGTCGTCGTCGCCCGGCATCCGGGTCCACAGTGTGCCCTTGCCGTGCACGACCTCGTCGTGGCTGATGGGCAGCACGAAGTTCTCGCTCCACGCGTACATCAGCGAGAACGTGATTTCGTGGTGGTGGAAGGTGCGGTGCACGGGGTCGCGCGACAGGTAACCGAGCGTGTCGTGCATCCAGCCCATGTTCCATTTCATGGTGAACCCGAGTCCGCCGACGTTCGTCGGGCGGGTGACACCGGGCCACGACGTGGACTCCTCGGCCACCGTCACGACCCCGGCATGCTGCTTGTGGATCGTCGCGTTCAGTTCCTGGAGGAATCCGACCGCCTCGAGGTTCTCGCGACCGCCGTAGATGTTGGGGGTCCAGCCGCCCGCGGGCCGCGAGTAGTCGAGATAGAGCATGGAGGCGACCGCATCGACACGCAGCCCGTCGATGTGGAACTCCTCGATCCAGTACAGCGCGTTCGCGACCAGGAAGTTCCGGACTTCGGCTCGTCCGTAGTCGAAGACGTAGGTACCCCAGTCCAGTTGCTCACCGCGCTGCGGATCGGCGTGCTCGTACAGCGCCGTTCCGTCGAATCGCGCGAGTGCCCATTGATCCTTGGGGAAGTGGGCCGGAACCCAGTCCATGATGACGCCGATACCTGCGGCGTGAAGCCGGTCGACGAACTCGCGGAAATCGTCGGGTGTGCCGAAACGCGAGGTCGGGGCGTAGTAGGACGTGACCTGATAGCCCCAGGACCCACCGAACGGGTGCTCGGCGACGGGAAGCAGTTCCACGTGCGTGAAACCCGTCTCGAGGACGTACTCGGCAAGCTGGTCCGCCATTTCGAGGTAGGTCAGGCCGGGACGCCAGGACCCGAGATGTACCTCGTACACGGCCATCGCCTCGCGCACGGGTTCGGAGGTCGCGCGGCCGGCGATCCAGTCGTCGTCGCGCCAGGCGTGGCTGCTCTCGGTGACACGGGAGGCGGTCGCCGGCGGCACCTCGGCAGCGAACGCCATCGGATCGGCCTTGTCGAGCACCGAACCGTCGTGACCGTGGACCCGGTACTTGTACAGGTCGCCCGGTCCGACTCCGGGGATGAAGACCTCCCACACTCCGCTGGAACCGAGCACCCGCATCGGTGCGGTTCGTCCGCCCCAGCCGTCGAAGTCGCCGACGACGGTCACGCCGCGTGCGTTCGGAGCCCACACGGCGAAGGACGTCCCTGCGACGGGGCCGTCCGGGGTGTCGTAGTGCTGCGGGTGCGCGCCGAGGATCTCCCACAGCCGCTCGTGCCGTCCCTCGTTGAACAGGTGACGGTCGAGTTCGCCGAGCGTCGGCAGGAACCGGTATCCGTCGGCGACGACGACGGTGTGGTCGAACGGGTACGTCACGACAAGGCGGTAGTCGGCCAAGTCGAATTGCGGGACCAGTGCGCTGAAGACGTCGTGGCCCACCGGCTCGAGCGGGTAATCGATACCGCCGATCCGCGCGGCAACCTTCTCCGCGCCCGGACGCAACGTGCGCACGACCGTGCCCTCCGGATGCGGGTGTGCGCCGAGGACGGAGTGGGGGTCGTGGTGCTCACCGGCGGCCAGTCGCGCGAGGTCTTCCGGGCGCGGACTGTGCCGCCGCCGCGGTGGTTCCTCGGAGGAAGTCGGTGGGGGCACTGTCACGTGAGTCTCCTGTAGGCGAGAGTCGATCGGGCCGGAATCCCGATCGGGGGCAGCACCATGATGTGCGCGACCGATTTCCACGGTTCGAGCCGCACATAGTTGGCTTGTCCCCAGATGTACTGTTCCCCGCTCACCTCGTCGTAAACGGGGAGCTGGTCCTGCCACTCGTGACCGATGGACGGCATGTCCAGCCAGACGGTGCCTTCCTCGGCGCCGTACGGGTTGAGATTGACCACGACGAGCACCGCATCGCCGGTCACCGGATCGTGCTTCGAGTAGGCGATCAGAGCGTCGTTGTCGATGTGGTGGAAGGTGATGTTGCGCAACTGCTGTAAGGCGGGGTGTGCGCGCCGGATGCGGTTCAGGGTGGTCAGCCACGGCTCGAGCGATTCGCCGCGGCGTCGTGCCTCGTCGAAACGGCGTGGACGCAACTGGTACTTCTCCGAGTCGAGGTACTCCTCGCTGCCGGGACGAACGGCGAGGTGTTCGTAGAGCTCGTATCCGGAGTAGACGCCCCAGGTGGGGGACAGGGTCGCGGCGAGCGCGGCTCGCAACGCGAACATTCCGGGCCCACCGTGCTGCAGCGTCTCGTGCAGGATGTCGGGCGTGTTGACGAACAGGTTGGGCCGGGCCTCGTCGGCCTTGGCAGCGATCTCACGTCCGAATTCGGTGAGTTCCCACTTGGCCACGCGCCAGGTGAAATACGTGTACGACTGCGTGAATCCGCGTCGTGCCAGGCCGTACATCCGCGCAGGCCGAGTGAACGCTTCCGCCAGGAACAGCACGTCCTGATCGGTTTTCTTGACCTCGGCGATGAGCCATTCCCAGAAGTCCGGCGGCTTGGTGTGCGGGTTGTCGACCCGGAAGATCTTGACCCCCAGAGAGATCCAGTGCCGGACCACCCGGAGCACTTCGGCGTAGATCCCCTCGCGATCGTTGTCGAAGTTCACCGGATAGATGTCCTGGTACTTCTTGGGCGGGTTCTCGGCGTACGCGATGGTCCCGTCCGGCAGCACGGTGAACCACTCCGGATGGTCACGGGCCCAGGGATGATCGGGCGCGCACTGCAAAGCGAGATCGAGCGCGACCTCGAGTCCGAGTTCCTCGGCCCGCAGCACGAACTTCCGGAAACTGTCCTCGTCCCCGAGTTCAGGATGGATCGCGTCGTGGCCACCTTCCTCCGCCCCGATCGCCCACGGGGAACCCACATCGTCGGGGCCCGCGACGAGAGTGTTGTTGGGTCCCTTCCGATTGACCCTGCCGATCGGGTGGATCGGTGGCAGGTAGACGACATCGAACTCCATCGCAGCGATGCGCGGCAGATCCTCGGCCGCGGTCTCGAAGGTGCCGTGCCGGGGCGTGCCGTCCTCGTTCCAGCCTCCCGTCGACCGGGGGAAGAACTCGTACCATGATCCGAACAGGGCCCGCTTCCGGTCGACCACGATGGTGAAAGCTTTTCCCCGCGTGATGAGTTCGCGGAGGGGCTGAGCGCGGACGATCTCGGTGACGTCGGCGGAGAAGGCCGGTGCGACCCGCTCCGCCAGCGGCCGCTCGGAGCGCAGCGCCGCGGCGACGGCGAGCAGGGCGGGCCGGTTTCCGCGCAGTACGCCGCGCGCAGCCTTCTCGAAAATCCGTGCGCCGCTCTCGAGATCGTTGGCGAGGTCCTCCGGGCCCTGTCCCGCGGTTATCTTCGCGTCGACAGCGTGACGCCATGTGGACACCGGGTCGCTCCAGGCCTCGATGCGGTAGGTCCAGATGCCGGGGGTTGTGGGCGCGAACACCGCGTGGAAGGTGTCGGGTTCGGAGCCGGGCACCATCGGAATGCGGGTGAGCTTGGCCGGTGTCCCGGGTGCCGTGGCGGGCCCGCGCACGGCGAGCGTCGCGGCGATGGCGTCGTGGCCTTCGCGCCAGACGACCGCAGCGACCGGTACCACCTCGCCGACGACTGCCTTGGTGGGATACCGACCACCGTCGATCGATGGCTGGACGTCGTCGATGCCGAGGCGACCTGTCACGCTTGCTCCGTTCCGTACGGGACCGGGACGTACCCGGGCCGGGGCGTACTGCGGCCGTAGTTCGTGTCAACCGTAATGGAGGCGGCGGCACGGGGCCGATCATGTGGTGGTGACCTCGGGGATACCCGGTAACCGATGTGACGAACCGTATCGGTTACCCACGGTTCACCGCGCGTGACTCCTGGGCAACACGCTCTTCCCTAACGTCTCCGGGGTGAGGTTCGACCGGTCTGCGGAGCAACACCGAAAGGGCGTACACCATGGGCACAGGCGGCGGGAACGGCCGGAATTGTCGGGCCTGTTCGGTTGTGGACGGGAATGTGCTCTGCGGCTTGTCGGTTCCGGCACCGGAGGCACCGCACACCGGCGGACATGAGTAGGCTTCCCAGAGTGAAAGCCTTGCGTCGGTTCACCGTACGAGCCCACCTTCCCGAGCGCCTCGCCGCGCTGGGGACTCTGACCTCCAACCTGCGGTGGTCGTGGCACCCGGAGACCCAGGATCTCTTCGCCGCCGTCGATCCCGAACTGTGGGAGCGATGCGGAAGCGACCCCGTCCGACTGCTCGGCGAGGTCCCGCCGGAGCGCCTCGACGCTCTCGCCGAGAACCAGGAGTTCCTCTCCCGGCTCGACGCCGCCGCGGCAGACCTCGACCACTATCTGGCCCGGCCCCGGTGGTATCAGCAACAGCAGGAGCGCGGGACCGCCGTGCCCGAGGGCATCGCCTACTTCTCGATGGAGTTCGGTGTCTCCGAAGTTCTGCCGAACTACTCCGGCGGCCTCGGCATCCTCGCCGGTGACCACCTCAAAGCGGCCTCCGACCTCGGTTTGCCGCTGATCGGCGTCGGATTGCTCTATCGCTCCGGCTATTTCCGGCAGTCGCTCAGCGCCGACGGCTGGCAGGTCGAGCATTACCCTGCCTACGACCCGCAGGGACTGCCGATCAAGCTGCTCACCGAAGCCGACGGCACCACGGCGCTCGTCCAGGTGGAGATCCCGGGCGGCCGCACGCTCGACGCGCGGGTGTGGATCGCCCAGATCGGCCGGGTGCCGCTGCTGCTGCTCGACTCGGACATCGCGAGCAACGACGAACAACTCCGCGGCGTCACCGACCGGCTCTACGGAGGCGACCAGGACCACCGCATCAAACAGGAAATCCTGGCCGGGATCGGTGGGGTCCGCGCCGTCCGCGCGTACACCCGCATCCACGGCCTGCCCGACCCCGACGTGTTCCACATGAACGAGGGGCACGCGGGATTCCTCGGTGCCGAGCGCATCCGGGAACTCGTCACCGGCAGCGGCCTCGATTTCGACGAAGCGCTTGCCGCGGTCCGCGCCGGAACGGTCTTCACCACCCACACCCCCGTGCCCGCCGGCATCGACAGATTCCCGATCGAGCTTGTGCGCCATTACTTCTCGGGGCGTAACGGCGAAAACGAGTCGGCACTCCTTCCGGGCCTGACCGTCGACCGCATTCTCGCTCTCGGCCGCGAGTCGAACCCCGACGTCTTCAACATGGCTCACCTCGGGCTGCGGCTCGGCCAGCGCTGCAACGGCGTATCGAAACTGCACGGTGAAGTCAGCCGGCACATGTTCGAAGAGTTGTGGCCCGGTTTCGACGCCACCGAGGTCCCGATCGGGTCGGTCACCAACGGCGTCCACGCGCCCACCTGGGCGGCACGCGAATGGCTGGCACTGGCCGACCGGCTGGCAGGACCGGATCTCGTCGAGGAATCGCGCGGCTGGGAACTGCTCCAGACGGTCGACGCCAAGGAACTGTGGGACATGCGCAACGACTTGCGCGGGATGCTCGTCCGCGAAGTGCGGCGTCGTCTGCGGAACTCGTGGATCGAACGCGGCGCGACCGACGCCGAACTGGGCTGGGTCGATTCGGTCTTCGACCCCGACGTGCTCACCATCGGTTTCGCGCGACGCGTGCCCACCTACAAGCGCCTGACCTTGATGCTGCGCGACCCGGAACGGTTGCGCGCGCTGCTGCTCGACCCCGAGCGGCCACTGCAACTGGTCGTCGCCGGCAAGAGTCACCCCGCCGACGACGGCGGCAAGGCGCTCATTCAGCAGGTCGTGCGATTCGCCGACGAGTACGGTGTCCGTCACCGCGTGGTGTTCCTGCCCGATTACGACATATCGATGGCGCGCTACCTCTACTGGGGCTGCGACGTCTGGCTCAACAACCCGCTGCGACCACTCGAGGCGTGTGGCACGTCGGGGATGAAGTCGGCACTCAACGGCGGCCTCAACCTGTCCATCCGCGACGGATGGTGGGACGAGATGTACGACGGTGAGAACGGCTGGGCGATTCCGACCGCAGACGGGGTCGACGATGAGCGCCGCGACGACCTCGAGGCGGGTGCGCTGTACGAACTGCTCGAGCGTTCGGTCCTGCCGCGCTTCTACGATCGCGACATCGACGGGGTGCCCGGCCGGTGGATCGAGATGGTGCGGCACACCCTCGAAAACCTGGGACCCAAGGTGCTCGCGTCCCGCATGGTGCGCGACTACGCCGTCGACTACTACATTCCGGCAGCGGAGTCGGCGCGGACCGTCGCGGCCGACAACTTCGCCGGTGCGAAGGCTGTCGCCGAGTACCGGGAGCGCCTCGAAGCAGCGTGGCCCGGAGTGCGGGTCGCACACGTCGACACGGAGGGACTGCCCGAGGTTCCCGAGATCGGTTCACGGCTCGCGGTGACCGCTCACGTCGATCTCGGTGAACTCACGTCCGGGGACGTCGAAGTTCAGGCCGTGATCGGCCGGGTCGGGTCGGACGACACACTCAGCGATATCGTGTCCGTCCCGATGTCCCACACCGGCAGCGGATCGCTCGGCGACGTGTTCGAGGCCGACGTCCGGCTGCCGTTGGCCGGGCCCGTCGGTTACACCGTGCGAGTGTTGCCGCACCACGATCTGCTCGCCTCGCCGGCCGAGTTCGGGATGGTCGTGCTGCCCTGAGACCGGACCGGGTGGATCCGCCTCCGTCGTGGAGGTGGGTCCACCAGGGCTGTCAGCTGCGCAGCCGGGTCAATGCCTTGCGCACGACCTCAGGATCCGTCGTCTCCCAGAACGGCGGAAGTGACGCGCGCAGGTAACCGCCGTAGCGCGCGGTGGCGAGCCGGGAATCGAGTACGGCGATGACGCCGCGGTCGTCGGTACTGCGCAGCAGGCGGCCCACCCCCTGCGCGAGGAGCAACGCCGCGTGGGTGGCGGCGACCGCCATGAAGCCGTTACCGCCGCGGGCTTCGACCGCCCGCTGCCGCGCGACGAGCAACGGATCGTCCGGACGGGGAAACGGAATCCGGTCGATGATCACGAGCGACAGCGACGGCCCGGGAACGTCGACGCCCTGCCACAGGGACAGGGTGCCGAACAGGCTGGTCGGCTCGTCGGCAGCGAACTTCTCGACGAGTGCGCCGGTCGCGTCGTCGCCCTGGCACAGGATCGGGGTGTCGACGCGTTCACGCAGTGCCTCGGCGGCCGCCTTCGCCGCTCGCATCGATGAAAACAGGCCGAGGGTGCGCCCGCCGGCCGCGGTGACGAGTTCGGTGATCTCGTCGAGGTGGCTCGGAGGCATGCCCTCGCGGCCCGGCGGCGGTAGTTTCTTCGCGACGTAGAGGATGCCGGACTTTTTGTGGTCGAACGGGGAGCCGACATCGATCCCGTTCCACTTCAGGGCGCCGGTGTCGGACGGCGGTTCCGCCCCGGACGCCGACGTGGTGTCGCTGCGGACGGCAGCCTGCGGCGGAAGACCCCAATCGATGGCGAGGCCGTCGAACGACCCACCGACGGTCAAGGTCGCGGACGTGAGGACGACGGTGGACTCGCCGAAGAGCTTGGAGCGCAGCAAGCCGCCCACCGACAGCGGCGCCATCCGGACCGTGCGGCGGGCAACACCGCGGAACTCGTCGGCCGCGAGCCACACCACGTCCTTGCGCTGCGACGGATCGGGCTCGTCGAATGCCGTGAGGATGCGCACCGCGCAATCGTGGACGTCGTCGATCTCGGCGAGTGCCTGGTTGCGGGCTGCGGCGGCTTCGGGATCCATGCCCGGTTTGGGCGAGCCGATCGAGGTATGCACCGCCCATGCGGCGTCGCGGACTGCCGCCAATGCGGCACCGGCGCCGTCGGGCACGGCGTCCCACCGGCCGGGAGGAAGCTCGTCGAGCAACGAGTCCCAGTTCTCTGCGGCCCCCTCGAGGCGGTCGACCTCCTCGTCGCCGGCCAGTTTGAGGCAGCGCCGCGCAGCGGCGGACACCGTGCTGCCCGACAGTTCGGCGGTGGCGACCCCGGTGACCCGGTCCACGAGTTCGTGGGCCTCGTCGACAACCACCACGTCGTGTTCGGGGAGGATCTGGATTCCGGTGATCGCGTCGATCGCGAGGAGCGCGTGGTTGGTGACGACGACGTCGACCTGCGCCGCTTCGGCTCGGGCGATCTCCGCGAAGCAATCGTCGCCCACCGGGCACCGCGACTTGCCGAGGCACTCGCGCGCCGTGACGCTGACCTGACGCCAGGCCTGATCGGACACGCCGGGGGTCAGGTCGTCGCGGTCGCCGGTCTCCGTATCCGAGGACCACTCGGTGACCCGGCGCACCTCGCGTCCGATCCGCGACAGCGTGAAGGCGTCGAACAGACCGGTGTCCGGGGGTTCTTCCGCCAGACCGGTATTGATCTTGTTGAGGCACAGATAGTTGCCGCGGCCCTTGAGGATCGCGAAGCGAGGAGGGCGACCGAGCGACTCGGTGAGGGCCTTCGCCAGTCGCGGCAGGTCGCGTTCGACGAGCTGCCGCTGCAATGCGATGGTGGCGGTGGAGACGACGACCGTGCGGCCCGTGCGGACCGCGTATCGGATGCTCGGAACGAGATATGCGAGGGACTTGCCGGTGCCGGTGCCGGCCTGCACGGCGAGGTGCTCACCGGTGTCGATGCTGTGCGCCACCGCCGACGCCATGGTCAGCTGATTCCGTCGTTCCTTGCCGCCCAGCGCGTGTACCGCGGTTCGTAACAGCTCGGGCACTTCGGGAAGATCGGGCACCCGTCAAGGGTAGCGGGAGGCACCGTCACGTTCCGGTGCCTACCCGCGCGGCTTCGCGGCCGCGTCACCCCGCCCGGACGAAGCGGGTCGGGATCGCCGGATCTCCCGCCGACAGCGTCATGCCCTCCCACGGCAGGCTCACCATGCCCTGGGCGAGGAACCGGCGGCTCTCCTCGAGTGTCGGCAGATCACCGACCGGCCGGCCGCCGCGCACCAGCGGAATCGTCAGGTCCTGGACCACGGATCCGTCGCCGTCGGGTACCCGGTCCAGGTGCGCCGGGTAGACGACCTCCTCGACGAGGGTCCCGCTGCGCCGCGCGTACCGGACCGCCTTCTTCGCGCCGCCGCGCGACTCCTTCGCCGCGCTGCGCTTCTCGACGGGGATCCCCGCCACCTCCACGAGCTTGTAGACCATCCCGGCCGTCGGCGCTCCCGAGCCGGTCACCACGGAGGTTCCGACCCCGTACGCATCCACGGGCTCGGCGCGCAGGCCCGCGATCCCGTACTCGTCCAGATCTCCCGACATCACGATCTGGGTACCGGTCGCGCCCAGGCCGTCGAGCTGAGCGCGGACCTGGCGGGCCAGCACGCCGAGGTCACCGGAGTCGATACGCACCGCACCGAGGCCGGTCCCCGCGACCTCGATGGCAGTCTTCACACCGGCGGTGATGTCGTACGTGTCGACCAGCAGCGTGGTGTCCACCCCGAGGGTCTCCACCTGGCTGCGGAAGGCCGACGCCTCGTCGCGGCCGGCGGACGTCGTGTGGAGCAACGTGAACGCGTGCGCCGCAGTGCCCGCAGCGGGGATCCCGAACCGGCGGGCGGCCTCGAGGTTGGACGTCGAATCGAACCCGGCCAGGTAGGCGGCGCGTGTCGCGGCTACCGCAGCCTCCTCGTGGGTGCGTCGAGACCCCATCTCGATCAGGGTGCGCCCGTCGGCGACGCTGACCATGCGGGCCGCTGCGGACGCCACGGCGCTGTCGTGATTGAAGATCGACAACGCGAGTGTTTCGAGCAGCACACACTCGGCGAACGTCCCGCTCACCGACAGGATCGGGGAGCCGGGGAAGTAGAAATCGCCTTCGCGGTATCCGTCGATGTCGCCGGAGAAGCGGAAATTGCGCAGCCACTCGACGGTGCCGGGCGCAAGAAACTCCGACACGGATGCCAGTTCGTCGTCCCCGAACGAGAACGTGGCGAGCGCGTCGAGCAGACGGCCCGTGCCGGCGACGACGCCGTATCGGCGACCGTTGGGCAAGCGCCGGGCGAACACCTCGAACACGCACGGACGATCGCCGGACCCGTCGGCCAGCGAGGCCTCGAGCATCGTCAATTCGTACTTGTCGGTGAACAGTGCGGTGCTGCCGTGAATCGCAGCGGCGGTGGCTTCGGACACCCGAACACTGTAGATCGAGGACTCGGCGGCGGGTTTTTCGGCGCGCGCGAACGCCGTACCCTGGACCGCATGGTGCCGGGTTCCACGACAGTTCGTTTCGACGTCCGCGCAATGGCGGGGCAGGCCGTCCCGGCCGAGGCCGAGCAGGTCCAGGAGACCGAATCCGTCGACCGGCCGTGGGTCACCGTCGTCTGGGACGATCCGGTCAACCTCATGCACTACGTGACGTTCATATTCCAGAAGCTGTTCGGGTACAGCAAGGCCAAGGCCACGGAATTGATGCTCGAGGTGCACAACGAGGGTAAGGCGGTCGTCTCGAGTGGCTCGCGTGACAAGATGGAGCACGACGTGCAGCGTCTCCATGCCGCCGGCTTGTGGGCGACCATGCAACGGGACGAATGACCCCAGCCTCAGGAGGACCCGACCGACGTGCGGCCGTGGATCAGGAAGAACTCGCTCAGCGGACCGAAGCTTCGCTCGGAGATGGATGCCCACGAGGCATCGGTCCTCAGATCGCTCGTCGCCTCGGTCCTCGGGATGCTCGAGGATCGGGCCGGCCAGGCGCCGCAGGACGACCTCGCTCAGCTGACCGGCTTGCGCACCGGTAACGCCACGCCACCGGACAACCCGGCAGTGCGACGGCTGCTTCCCGACTTCCATCGGCCCGACCAGGACTCGGCACAGCACGCCGACGACGAGTCTGCCGACCTCAACGGAGCGATGCGCAGCCTCCACGAACCGGACATCATCGACGCGAAACTCGCAGCGGGAGCAATGATCCTGCGCACGGTGCCGGAGACCGGCGGTCGCGTGGTCCTGACTCCCGAACAGGCCGAATCCTGGCTGTACGCACTCAACGACGTGCGCCTGGCGCTCGGCGCAACACTCGACATCGACGACGACACCCCCGAGGTGCTCGACGACGACGACCCGCGTGCGCCGCACCTCGACGTCTACCACTGGCTCACCTGGGTGCAGGATTCGCTCGTGCAGGCCCTTCAGCCATGACCGTCGCCGGGCCCACCGACTCGATTCTCGACGTGAGCGGTCTGCGCGTGGGGCACTGGCAGGCTCTCGACACCGACGTCCGCCTCGCGGACGGGGACACCCCGGGCAGCGGATCCGCCACCGGATGCACGGTCGTGCTCGCCGAGTCGTCTGCGGTTGCGTCCGTGGACGTGCGTGGCGGGGGACCGGGTACCCGGGAAACGGACCTGCTCGATCCCAGCCATTCGGTTCAGCGGGTCGATGCGGTACTGCTCACCGGAGGCAGCGCGTACGGACTTGCCGCCGCGGACGGCGTCATGCGTTTCCTGGAAGAGCACGGCCGCGGCATCCCCATGGGTTCGCCCGGTGCGGTAGTTCCCATCGTCCCGGCCGCCGTGATCTTCGATCTCCTGGTCGGAGAGTGGGACGTCCGCCCGGATGCTGCCGGCGGCTATGCGGCCGCTGCCGCTGCGGGGGAGTCGTCGCTGCTGCGGGGAAGTGTCGGTGCGGGGACCGGCGCCCGGGCCGGTGTGCTCAAAGGCGGGGTCGGTTCTGCGAGCGTGTGCATCACCGACGGACCGGCCGCCGGGGTGACGGTGGCCGCGCTCATGGTCGCGAACCCCGTCGGTTCCGTGTTCGATCCCGACACCGGCGTGCTCTGGGGAGTGGGACCCACCCGGGCCGCGGAACTGGGAATGACCGCGCCGACGGAGTCCGAGATCGCGGCGGCGCGTGCCCTGGGCGAGAAGCGCACCGTCCTGAACACCACGATCGGGGTGGTGGCGACCGACGCACCGCTGTCCAAGGCAGCGTGCCGCCGGGTCGCCGTCGCCGGGCACGACGGACTCGGCCGCGCGATACGCCCCGCCCACTCACCACTGGACGGCGACACGATCTTCGCTCTCGCGACCGGTACGGCGCATCTGCCGGACAGCCCCGGCGTCGCGGACGCGTTCGCCTCCGAACTCCCCGTGCTCACCGCCGTGGGCGCTGCCGCTGCCGAGGTGGTCGAACGGGCCATCGTCGATGCCGTGCTCGCGGCGACGGGGGTCGCCGGAATCCCGTCGTACCGCGACGTCTTTCCCTCCGCGTTTCGCTCGTCGATGTCCTGATCCGGCGGGGAGGGCCACAATGGAGTCATGACCACCCCGACCGGTACCGGCACCGACTCCACGCACAGGCCGATCTGGCAGCGCGCCGCGCTGTGGACCGGCGGTTTCGTTGGTCTCCTCTACGGGATCGAATTCGCCGACGTGGTCCTGCCCGCCGACCTCGACGCGGCCGGAGTGGAACCCCGCACCGGTGACGGACTGTGGGGGATCCTGTTCGCGCCGATCCTGCACGCCGACTGGGCGCACCTGACCGCGAACACCGTGCCCGCGCTCGTGCTCGGATTTCTCGTGATGCTCTCGGGAATCGGCCGGGGCATCGCGGCGACGGCGATCATCTGGCTCGTCGGCGGAATCGGCACGTGGCTGTTCGCGGGGTCCGGCGAGAACCACATCGGAGCCTCCACACTGATCTTCGGGTGGCTCACGTACCTGATCGTGCGCGGTATCTTCACGCGCAAGGCGGGCCAGATCCTCCTGGGCGTCGTCGTGCTGTTCCTCTATGGCGGGATGCTCTGGGGCGTACTCCCGAGCGAGCCGTGGATCTCGTGGCAGGGGCATCTGTTCGGGGCGCTCGGCGGTATCCTCGCTGCCTGGATTCTGTCCTCCGCGGCCCGGACGACACGCCGGACCACGACCGTGCCTCCGCTGCGCTGACCCGGGCCGCCCCTCGCAGGGGTGTTCACTCGGAGGCCTGCGCGTCACAGCTTTGTCGCAACTGTGAGTCTGCGCCTGAAATGACGCATTGGCTTCATCACAGGGCGTCCGGCATGGCAGCATGACGGGTATGCGCATGACCGTTCTGGGGTGCTCCGGCAGTGTGGCCGGGCCGGATTCCGCCGCATCCGGATACCTGCTGACCGCACCGGACACCCCTCCTCTGGTCATCGATTTCGGTCCCGGCGTCCTCGGCGCACTACAGCGTCACGCGGATCCCGGTGAAGTCTCGGTTCTGTTGTCGCACCTGCATGCCGACCATTGCCTGGATCTGCCGGGCCTGCTGGTGTGGCGTCGCTACTCCCCGAATCCTCCGACCGGCCGGACTCTCCTGTACGGCCCCAGCGGTACCGCGTGCCGGATCGGTGTCGCCTCGGCCGAGGTTGCCGGTGACACCGACGACGTGAGCGACACCCTCGACGTGCGAACCGTCGTCGAGGGAGAACCGATCCGTTTCGGAGCGCTCGAGATCACGCCCGCCCGGATGCAGCATCCGCCGGAGTCCTACGGATTCCGGATCACCAGCGATTCCGGGCGCACTCTGGTCTATACGGGAGACACCGGCATGTGTGATGCCGTGGTCGATCTCGCACGCGGTGCCGATGTTCTGCTCTCCGAAGCATCGTGGACCCATGAGCCGGGGGAGCGGCCGCCGGGAATCCATCTGTCCGGCACCGAAGCCGGACAGATCGCCACCCGAGCGGGTGTCGGAGAACTGCTCCTGACGCATATTCCGCCCTGGACATCGCGCGAAGACGTCATCGCCGAGGCGAAGGCCGAATACTCCGGCCCGGTCCACGCGGTGTCCGCAGGCGACGTCTACCGCATCTGAACCGCCTCCCGTCATCGCCTAGGCTCGGGTGCGTGACGACACGAGAAGACGGCAGGGCGGACGATCAACTCCGCGACATCCGCATCACCCGAGGGTTCACCAACCATCCGGCCGGATCGGTACTCGTCGAATTCGGGCAGACCCGGGTGATGTGCACGGCGAGCGTCGAGGAGGGCGTGCCGCGCTGGCGTAAGGGCTCGGGACTCGGGTGGGTCACCGCCGAGTACGCGATGCTTCCGGCCTCCACGCACACGCGTAACGGCCGCGAATCCGTCAAGGGCAAACTCGGCGGCCGCACCCAGGAGATCAGCCGGCTGGTGGGCCGCTCGCTCCGCGCCTGCATCGACCTCGCCGCGATCGGCGAGAACACCATCGCGATCGACTGCGACGTGCTGCAGGCCGACGGGGGAACCCGCACCGCTGCCGTCACGGGCGCATATGTCGCGCTGAGCGACGCGGTGACGTGGCTGCGCGCCGCCGGCCGTCTCGCCGACCCCCAGCCGATCTCGTGTCAGGTCGCCGCGGTGAGCGTGGGCGTCGTCGACGGCCGGGTTCGTCTCGACCTGCCGTACGAAGAGGACGTCCGCGCGGAGGTCGACATGAACGTCGTCGCCACCGACACGGGCACGCTCGTCGAGGTCCAGGGCACCGGTGAAGGCGCGACCTTCCCGCGTTCGACGCTCGACAAGCTGCTCGATTCGGCGCTCTCCGGCATCGAAGAACTCTGCCGGATCCAGCGAGAGGTGCTCGCACAGCCGTATCCGGGTGTCCTCCCCGAGCCCGCGGTCGCCGACCACGGGAAGAAGAAGTTCGGGGTCTGACATGACCGTGCGAGTTCTCGTCGCCAGCCGCAACGCCAAGAAGCTCCGTGAACTGCAGCGGGTGCTCGACAGTGCGGGCATCGCCGGGATCGAACTGGTGGGACTCGACCAGGTCCCGCCGTTCCCGGAGGCACCGGAAACCGGTGCGACCTTCGAGCAGAACGCGGTAGCGAAGGCACGCGACGGCGCGGCCGCCACCGGTATGCCGTGTGTCGCGGACGACTCCGGCCTCGAAGTCGACGCGTTGCGCGGGATGCCCGGGGTCCTGTCGGCGCGATGGAGCGGACGGCACGGCGACGACGACGCCAACACGGCACTGCTTCTCGGCCAGCTTCAGGACACCCCCGACGAGCGTCGCGGGGCAGCCTTCGTTTCCGCCTGTGCGCTGGCCTTCCCCCCGGAAGACGGGGACATCGACGTAGCGGTCGTGCGAGGTGAATGGCGCGGCCGCATCGTGCGGGAACCGCGCGGGCAGAACGGGTTCGGCTACGACCCGATTTTCGTGCCGGAGGGTGAGGAACGCACTGCGGCGGAACTCACCGCGGAGGAGAAGGACGCGTCGTCGCACCGGGGGCGTGCGCTCGCCCAACTCGTCCCGGCCCTGGCCGCGCTCGCCGCATCTCGATAGCGAGGTGGTCCGGCACCGCGGCGGCCGCACGTGCGGGACGGCATCGTGCCCGCGTGCGCCCCGGGAATCCCGGACGTGACCGACCGTCGACGAAGAACGACACCTCGGATGTCAGTGAACGTCCGAGGTGTCGTTCTCGTTCAGTGACCAGCGCATGTCGACGACGGTGCCCCCGGGCGAGCGGTCGACCGTCATCTCGGAGGTCAGGTTCCGAATCAGTGTCAGGCCATGGCCGCGGGAACGTCGAGACTCGTCGTCCGACGCGTCGTGCCAGATCCCGTGGTCGGTGACGAGCACGTGGAGTTGCCCGTCTGCTGGACGGTAGATCGCTTCGAAATCGAGTGTCGCTGCCGGGTCGCCCGGGGCGTAGGCATGCTCGACAGCATTGGCCAGTGCTTCGTAGCTGGCCAGAAGAATGTCCTGGCGACAATCGTCGTTCAGGGGCAGTTGCGCCAGCCAGCGACGCATGCTGCCACGGAGGAGTGCGATCTCGGATGGATCGGCCCGCACACCCCGATGGCTGATGCCATCGGGGGTGAACGATGCGGGCTCGTCATAGGCGGACGACATGGGTTCCTCGGTTCGTCGATGCTGTTACGCCTGCGGTGAGGAGTCCTCCGCCCCACCGCCCAGCGCGCCGAGTGCGTCGCCGAGGCGAGGATGAACCGAGAGCACCTCGCCGAGACCGAGCAGTTCCAGGGGCCGGGCGGTCGCACTGCCGTGTGCCACCACCGCGAAGCCGCGGTCGTCACCGGCGCGCTTGGACAGTTCGACCAGCAGGGCGATTCCCATGGACGCGAGGAAGTCGACTGCGGTGAGGTCCACGACGAGTCCGGTGGCATCGGTATCGAGGAGGGCGAGCGCCTGCTCTTCCAGCATGGGGGCGCTGGTCATATCGACCTCTCCGCTGATGGAGAGAACGGCGACGGATCCCTCCCTGGAGGTCGAGTACGTCATATGAGGATGTGCGGTAAGTGGATCGTTCACCGCCCTATCATGCAAGATCGCGCCGACAGAAGCGAGAAACAGGTTGAAGATTGCGCCGTCCCAGCCGTCGGGACCGACCCAAACGGATGTCTGTATTGTTCGAATGCAGCAGGGAAGGACGACCAACGTGGACGTGTACCGACCGGATGACTCGACGTACCATCCGTCGCTACTCCTCATCGAGGACGACCCCGGCGACGCCTTGCTCGTCGAGGAGTTGGTTGCGGACAGCGCTCCCGAGATGAAGGTCGTGTGGGTCCAGTCATTGGCTGCGGCCAGGGAGGAGTTCCGCGTCCGGATGCCGGACTGCGTGCTCCTCGACCTCCACCTCCCCGATGCCAGCGGTCTCGAGGCTGTCGCCAAGGTCAAGCAGATCGCCGAATCGGTGCCGATTGTCGTGCTCACCGGTCTGGCGGAGGAGCAGACCGGCCTCGCTGCGGTGTCGGTCGGCGCCCAGGACTACCTGGTCAAAGGCCGCGTCGAGCCGGATCTGTTCGGTCGTGCCGTCCGGTATGCGATCCAGCGAAAGCAAGCAGAACAGGCCGCGGCCGCTCTGCAGGCCGGTCAGCTGCGCGCGCAGGAGAACGCACGCCTGGAGCGGGGTTTGCTGCCGTCGCCGCTGTTGCAGGCGACCGGAGACTTCGACGTGGTTGCGCGATACCGGCCCGGCCGCACCTCGGCATTGCTCGGCGGTGACTTCTACGATGTCGTGCAGACCGAGGACGGCACCGTGCACGTCCTCATCGGCGACGTCTCCGGCCACGGACCGGACGAAGCGGCTCTCGGCGTCGGATTGCGTATCGCGTGGCGCACTCTTGTGCTCACCGGAGTCACAGGACCGCGCCGACTGCACAAACTCGAGGAGATTCTGGTCGCCGAACGGTCGGAGAATCGGATCTTCGCCTCTGTGACCAACCTCTCGATGTCCCCGGATCGGCGGACCGTCGAAGTCATGCGCGCGGGCCACCCGGGACTGCTGCTCCGGAACGGTAGTAGCGTGGACTGGCTGGAGGCTCCGGGCGGACCGGCACTGGGTCTGCTGCCGAGTCTGTCGACCTGGCCGGTACACGAGATCACCTTGCCCTCCGGGGCGGCGATCGTCCTGTTCACCGACGGTTTGTTCGAAGGTCATCGCGGCGAAGGCCGCGAACGACTCGGGGAGGAGGGTCTGCTTGCTCTGGCACGGGCCTGCGCCGACCTGGGCCCCAACGATTTCACCGACTCCCTCATCGCACGTGCGGAAGAACTCGCCGAGAGCAATGGCGGACTGTCCGACGACGTGGCAGTGGTGTACGTGCAATGGAAGAAGGAAGTGGACGCACCCGCATGACGACAACCGACACCCCGGAGCCGGACGGCACGGCAGGGAACAGGGCAGGATCCTCCACAGTGACCAGCCGTGGAGGGGGCCCCACCGTGCAGGGCTGGTTCCTGATCGTGCTGAGCATCATGGGGGTGCTGGTCGTGCTGGGCACCATCGTGGGCAGTCACTACCTGCGCGAGACGACCGCCATGTCCGACTACGTGCGGGATCGCATCCAGCCCGCCCGAGTCGAGGCGTACCGGCTGCAGGCAGCCCTGGTGAACCAGGAAACGGGAGCACGCGGCTATATCCTCGCCGCCGATCCTGCCTTCCTCCAGCCCTACGAGGACGGTCGCCTGGACGAGCAACAGGCAGTCGAGACGCTGCGGGAGCTCGTGCGCGGTGAGGAAGATCTCCTCGCCGATCTCGATGCCGTCGAAGCGGCCGCAGAGGACTGGCGCCGCGTCTACGCCGTACCGCTCGTGTCGACCGTCGTTCCGGGTGATCCACGCCCGGTCGATCCGGTTGCCGTGGAAGCAGGTCGTGTCGCCTTCGACCGGCTGAGAGTCCTGTTCGACGTCCAGAACGACGGCCTGATGGAGGCCCGTGAAGAGGGCATCCGAGTACTCGAAGCCGTCCGGACCAACCGCGACACCATCTTCGCGTCGATGGTCGCGGTCTTCCTGGTCACCGGAGTGGGGATGGCGTTCCTCGTACAGATGATCGTGGTACGGCCCCTGGCGCGGCTTCGCGAAGCGACCCGCAAGGTCGTCGCGCGAGAGGAATTCGGTCACCACATCACGCCCGAGGGGCCGGCGGACATCCGTGCGCTCGGCCAAGACGTCGAGAACATGCGCGAACGGATCGTCCGAGAGCTGGAAGTGTCGCGCGAACGTCATTCCCAGCTGGAAAGCCAGGCGATCGACCTCCAGCGGTCCAACGCGGAACTCGAACAGTTCGCCTACGTCGCGTCCCACGACCTGCAGGAGCCGCTGCGGAAGGTCGCGTCGTTCTGCCAGCTGCTCGAGAAGCGCTACGGCGACAAGCTGGACGAGCGCGGAACCCAGTACATCGCGTTCGCGGTCGACGGCGCCAAGCGCATGCAGATCCTGATCAACGACCTGCTCACGTTCTCTCGGGTCGGGCGGGTGAGCGACGATCACGTCCGCGTGGCGCTCGATCCCACGCTGGACGCGGCGCTGGGCAACCTGGCCCAAGCCGTCGAAGAGTCGGAAGTGATCATCGAGCGGCCCGAGAAGCTCCCGGAGATCGTCGGCGACCCCACGCTGCTGGTGATGCTGTGGCAGAACCTGCTCGGCAACGCCATCAAGTTCCGCCATCCGGACCGTCCGATCACGATCCGCATCGGATGCGAGCGACTCGGCGAGGGCGAGCAGGCGATGTGGCAGTTCTCGGTCGAGGACACCGGCATCGGCATCGCCCCAGAATTCTCGGACAAGGTCTTCGTCATCTTCCAGCGACTGCACGGACGTGACGTCTACACCGGTACGGGTATCGGTCTTGCCATCTGCCGCAAGATCGTCGAATACCACGGTGGGGGGATCTGGCTCGACCCCGAGTACAAGGGTGGTGCCAGGTTCTGCTTTACCATTCCCGCTGTGGGTGACAAGGAGCCTGCACAAAACGAGGCTCTGGAAGGAGCATCTGCATGACGATTCCCGGCGAGCCGATAGACGTTCTGCTGGTCGAAGACGACCCCGGCGACGAGCTGATGACACGCGAGGCGTTCGAGGACAACAAGATCGGCAACACGTTGCACGTCGTACGCGACGGAGAGGAAGCGCTCGACTTCCTGTACCGGCGTGGAGCCCATAAGGGTGCGCCTCGGCCGGACCTGGTTCTGCTCGACCTGAACCTGCCCAAGTACGACGGGCGCCAGGTGCTCGAGAAGATCAAGTCCGACCCGGACCTCACTGATATCCCGGTCGTGGTCCTCACCACGTCGGCTGCCGAGGAGGACATCCTCCGAAGCTACAAACTGCATGCGAACGCCTACGTGACAAAACCGGTCGATCTCGACCAGTTCATCCGGGCGGTCCGGCAGATCGACGAGTTCTTCGTCCAGGTGGTACGCCTGCCGAGGCGCTGACCCGCGCGTACAACACTCGCGTGAGACGAATCGGGTGGATGTGGTCGGATCTCTCCGGCCGCATCCACCCGATCGTCACGCTGGGGAGTCGTCAGACCCCGAAGTCGGCCTTCACCTGCTGGGTGCGCTTGTGCTCGACGTAGAACGACAGGAACGGGATCGTGCCGGCGAGTAGCGTGCCGACGGTCCGGCCGAGCGGCCAGCGCACCTTGATCGACAGATCGAACGTGAGCACGAGGTAGACGGCGTAGACCCACCCGTGCACGATCGCGATCCACGCGGGCACATTCTCGATGCCGATGATGTACTTGGCGACCATCTCACCCGTGAGGATGAGGAGCCAGATGCCGGTGGCGTACGCGAGGACGCGGTAACGCAGCAGGGCGGAACCGATCTTCTTGCGGTCCGCGTCGCTGACGACGCGCGTCGTGCCGGCGGACGCCTGCTCGGGGGTGGTGCTCACTGAGCGCTCCTATCGGACCTGCGCGCCAGCTGCGCGAGGTACTCGTTGTACTCCTGGGTTTGGCGTGCCTCAGGATCGTCGGCCTCTTCGGCCAGCGCTTCCGCCACCGTGCGGGGGCGGGAGGGGAGGAGATCGGCGGGAATCTCGGTGGGTTCCTTCGGCTCCGACGGACGCGGGGCGCCGGTGGCCTCGGCTTCGGCCTCTTCCGCCTCGAGTTTGACGAAGCGGCGGTACGCATAGACGCAGAAGAATGCGAAGGCCGGCCACTGGAACGCGTAGCCGAGATTCTGGTAGGTGCCGCCGACTTCCTCGAAGCGCATCCACTGCCAGTAACCGAGCCCGAGGCATCCGCCTGCAGCTACCAGGACCAGGACAACCAGGGCGAACCGGCGGGGCGGTCGATACTCGGACACGCTCTCGACGGTACCCGAGCGGTGCACCGACCTGCCAAGACGGTCGATGCACCGTGGGTCATCTCACGTGGTGCGCGAGGGGGGACTCGAACCCCCACGTCCGTAAGGACACCAGGACCTAAACCTGGCGCGGCTGCCTGATTACGCCACTCGCGCGTCACGCACACAATACTTCACGCGCCGCGGTCGTCCGATTCGTCACCGAAGCGGCGGCGCCCTGCCCACGTGGGCGTCTGACTGTGGCAGTTGGGGCAAAGGAAGCGCACGTTGGTGGGCCGGGAGTCGTGCGGGTTCCCGTCGATGTGGTCGACATGGAATACCAGCGGCCGGCCGCACCAGATCGGTTCCATGGTGCATTCGCTGCATCGGTGAGGGCGTCCGGATTCGATCAGTGCCCGTCGCAAACGCTTGGGAGCTTGTCGGTTGGATCCGACGGGCTTCAGGGTGAGGATCTCCGCCCACTCCAGCCGGTTTCTCGGCGGGCGTCCCGTGTGGTGTGCCTGGCCGGTGAAATGCGTGGTGTCCAGTCCGAGCTTCTTGATGCGCCGACTTATGTGGGTGTGTGTACCGCCGGCCGGTTTCAGCTTCAGCATTCGCAGCACCCCCGCGATGCTTGTGGACGACCGTACGGCGTCCTCGAGGATTTCCTTCGTGTACTTGACCCCGCGTCCCATATCCGCCCCTATCGAATGTGTGTTCGAGTAATGAGAACGTAAGGGATGGGTCCGACAGGCTTTCCGGCTTCGACGCACGGCCGGGGCTTGTCGTCAAGGGGTAACGATTTGATAACGATAAAACGTGAGGCTTCCTCGGGTTATCGGATATCCACGCACCCATGCAGCCAGGCGTGATTCTGGTTACTCGCCGGTTCGTCTTGGCGCTCGATGTGAGGTAACTCACTGGTCCACGCCCTACCGCGGCCTCGGTGCTCCGCAAAACATGAGGAACCCCTCATGATTCTGTGCGAATCTGGGCGTGCCCGTCAGAGCACACCGAAGTCCGTGCGACACACCTCGCCGGCAGTGCAGCACCACAGGAATGCCTCGACCAGGGGTGTCCAGGAGAGGAAATACACGCGTGACGATCGACGAGACCACACCAGGCGACAACGGACGGAACTCGAAGGCATCACGACGCACCGGTGAACGGGGAGCCGTCGGCGCATCCCGGGGTGCTCTGGTGGACAAGTTCCTTGCCGGCGAGCCCTATGCCCTCGCGTTCGGTGGCCAGGGTGCGCCGTGGCTGGACTCGCTCGGAGAACTCACCCGTGACAACGGCCTCGAGCCCGCACTGACGGACCTCGTCAACGCAGCAGCGGCATACCTCGCGCCTGTCGCCGCAGATCTCGTCGTGGTGCGCCCCGCGGGCTTCGATCCCGTCGCATGGATCCTCGAGCACGAACTCGCGGACGAGGACGCCCCTCTCGCCGGGCCCACCGCTGCAACTCTGACGTCCGCCGCCGTGTCTCTTCCCGGCGTGCTCCTCACCCAGCTCGCCGCGCTGCGTGCGCTGGCGAACCAGGGGCTCGACGTCAACGAGGTTCCGCCGTCCGCCGTGATCGGCCACTCCGCCGGTGTCCTCGCGGTCGAAGCCGTCTCCGCCGGCGGCCGCAGGGACATGGAGATCCTGGCGATCTCTCAGCTCATCGGAGCGGCTGCAGCGCTCGTCGGACGCCGCCGCGGTCTTCTCGCGGGCGCGGGCAGGTTTCCGATGCTTGCCGTCGCCGGCGTCGATCCCGAGCGCCTCCGCTCGATCGTCGCCGAGACCTTCCGAGACCAGGATCCTTCTCGGAGTGCGGTGGTCGCGATCCGTAATGCCCGCCGCCGCGTCGTGCTGTCCGGTCCGCCGGCCGCGCTCGAGCGCGTGCAACAGCGATGCGAGCAGATCACCGCTGCCGAGACCCGCGAACGTGAGTCCAAGCAGCGCGGCGGCGCGGTGTTCTCACCGACCTTCGAACCCGTCTCGGCCGAGGTGGCATTCCACCACCCCGCATTGGCGGACGCCGTCGACCAGGTCGCCGATTGGGCAGCCCGCTGCGGTCTCGATGCCCACCTGGCCCGCTCGCTCGCCGAATCGATCCTCGTGGCCCCGATCGACTGGGTGGAGCAGGTGGACACGGCACTCGAGTCGGGTGCGTCGTGGATTCTCGACCTGGGCCCAGGCGAGCTGCTCACGCGCATGACCAGTTCCGGACTGCGCGGCCGTGGAGTCGGAATCCTCGCCGCGTCCACCCGTGGCGGCCAGCGCAATCTGCTCACGCCCGGCGCGGAGCCCGAGATCCCGCGCGCATGGACCGAGTTCGCACCGACCCCGATCACGCTGCCCGACGGTCGCGTCGGTGTGGAGACGGCGTTCACCCGTCTCACGGGCCGGTCACCGATCCTGCTCGCCGGTATGACGCCGACGACCGTCGACCCTCGGATCGTCGCGGCCGCTGCGAACGCCGGCCACTGGGCCGAACTCGCGGGCGGCGGGCAGGTCACCGAGCAGATCTTCGCCGACAACGTCGCGGGCCTGCAGAACCTGCTCGAGCCCGGCCGCGCGGCGCAGTTCAACTCGATGTTCCTCGACCCGTACCTGTGGAAACTGCATGTGGGCGGTAAGCGCCTGGTGCCGAAGGCCCGCGCGGCAGGCGCACCGATCGACGGTGTCGTCGTGACGGCGGGTATCCCGGACCTCGAGGACGCGGTGCAGATCATCTCCGATCTGCGCGACGCAGGCATCGAGCACATCGCGTTCAAGCCGGGCACCGTCGCACAGATCCGTTCGGTCATCCGGATCGCGAACGAAGTTCCGAACTTCCCGGTGATCGTCCACATCGAGGGCGGTCGCGCCGGCGGTCACCATTCGTGGGAAGACCTCGACGACCTGCTCCTCGACACCTACGCCGAACTGCGCACCCGCCCCAACCTCGTGCTGTGCGTCGGCGGCGGTATCGGTACCCCCGAGAAGGCGGCCGACTACCTGACCGGTCGCTGGGCGACGCGTCACGGTTTCCCGGCGATGCCGCTCGACGGCATCCTCGTCGGCACCGCGGCGATGGCCACGCTCGAGGCCACGACCGCGCCCGCAGTCAAGCAATTGCTCGTCGACACTCCCGGCACGCCCGACTGGGTCGGTGCGGGTACGGCATCCGGCGGTATGGCGTCGGGCCGCAGTCAGCTCGGTGCCGACATCCACGAGATCGACAACGCGGCCTCACGCACGGGCCGTCTCCTGGACGAGGTCGCCGGTGACGCCGACGCCGTGGCGGCGCGCCGCGACGAGATCGTCGCCGCCCTCGACATCACAGCCAAGCCGTACTTCGGCGACGTCGGCTCCATGACGTACCTGCAGTGGCTGCGCCGCTACCTCGAGCTCGCCGTCGGAGCGGATCATGCACCCGAATTCGATTGCGGCGCAGACCTGTCCGACGCCGTCGCCGAAACGCATGTCAGACTCTGGACCGATGTGTCGTGGCGCGAGCGCTTCCGATCGATGCTGCAGCGCGCCGAGGCACGCCTGCACCCCGTCGATCGCGGCCCGATTCCGACGCTGTTCGCCGACGACGCCACGCTGGAACGGCCGTACGCGGCGCTCCACGCGCTCACCGCTCAGTATCGCGACGCGGACGAGGTCGTCCTCCACCCCGCCGACGTGCCGTTCTTCGTGTCGCTGTGCAAGACCCCCGGCAAGCCCGTGAACTTCGTGCCCGTGATCGACCGGGACGTTCGCCGCTGGTGGCGTTCCGACTCGCTGTGGCAGGCACACGACCCTCGTTACGGCGCCGATCAGGTCTGTGTCATCCCCGGCACCGTCGCCGTCGCGGGAATCACGCGAGTGGACGAGCCCGTCGGTGAACTGCTCGATCGGTTCGAGAAGGCCACCGTCGACGAGTTGCTGGCTGCCGGTATCGAGCCGACGCCGATCGTCGCGCGGCGACATCTCGATCTCGCGCCCGGCGTGCTCGACGCGGTGCTCTCCTCCCCGGACGTGTACTGGGCCGGTCGCCTGACCCGCAATCCGGTGCACCGTCTCGGCGACCTGAACGACTGGAACGCGGAATCCGATTCCGCGGCGTCGCATGCGCCGACCGGCGCGACCCTGACCGTCCTCGACGACCGGCACGTCGGGTTGCGCGTCCCGCTCGCCCGGGACAAGGCCGTCGACATCCGCATCACCGTGCCCTCGTCCGTGGGCACCGGCGGAGCACCTGTCGTGAGCGACACCGACGCGGACGCGGCGATGTCTGCGCTGCTCGGCGTCGCAGCGGGCCAGGAACTGCCGGCCGTCAAGAAGGGCGCAGCCCGGGTCACCCTGGGCTGGCTGCCGGAAAAGATCGCGGACCACGCCGGAGTGACCGGTTCGGGCCTGCCCGAGAACCTGACTCCCGCCGGCAACGGCGTGCCCGACGTGCTCGTCGGTGCGTGCTGGCCCGCGGTGTTCGCCGCACTCGGGGCCGCACGCACCACCGCCGACCGGTCCGTCATCGAGGGCATGCTCGATCTCGTTCACCTCGATCACGCCATCGACGTCAAGAACGGTCTGCCCACCGAGCCCGCGTTCCTGGGTGTCAAGGCAGAGGTCGCCGGAGTCTCCGACGCCGATCTCGGTCGTGTCGTGCAGGTGAACGTCGTGATCACCGCCGACAACGGTGACGGTTCCGGCCACAACGTCGTCGCAACTCTCGTCGAGCGCTTCGCGATTCGCGGTCGTACCGGCAGCGCCGAACTGGCCGATCCGGTCCGCGCCGGTGGCGCCCTGAGCGAGGACGTCACCGACACGCCTCGTCGGCGCCGCCGCGATGCGGTGATCGTCGCCCCCACCGACATGACCGCGTTCGCGAGGGTGTCGGGGGATCACAACCCGATCCACACATCCGGCAACGCCGCGCTCCTGGCGGGGCTGGGCAGCCCGATCGTCCACGGTATGTGGCTTTCGGCGGCCGCTCAGCAGGTCGTCACGGCCGCCGAGACGGACGCGAAGCTCCCGGTGAGGAAACTGACCGCGTGGACGACGCGCTTTCTGGGCATGGTCCGGCCGGGCGCGAAGATCGACGTGCGCGTCGATCGGATCGCCACGGATCGCGGTGCCGAGGTCGTCGAGGTGGGTTGCCGCGTCGACGGGGATCTGGTCATGGTGGCCACCGGGCGCATCGCCGCCCCGAAGACCGTCTACGCGTTCCCGGGACAGGGCATCCAGCGTCCGGGCATGGGTCTCGATGCCCGCGCCCGCAGCAAGGCCGCCCGGGAGATCTGGGATCGCGCCGACAAGCACACTCGCACGGCTCTGGGGTTCTCGATCCTCGCCGTGGTGCGCGACAACCCGACAGTTCTCACAGCGCGGGGCGTGACCCACAAGCATCCCGACGGCGTCCTGCATCTGACGCAGTTCACGCAGGTCGCGATGGCGACACTCGGCGTCGCGCAGATCGCGGAGTTGCGTGAGGCCGGCGCGTTCCTCGAGGATGCGCTCCTCGCCGGGCACTCGGTCGGCGAATACAACGCCCTCGCGGCGGTCGCCGGTGTGCTGCCGCTCGAGGCCGTGCTCGAGGTGGTCTTCCAGCGTGGCTCGGCGATGCACGCTCTCGTGCCGCGCGACGCGCAGGGCCGCTCGGACTACCGCATGGCGGCGATCCGGCCGTCGCAGTTCGGCGTGGCCGACGAGGACCTCGAGGCGTTCGTCGCCGCGGTCGCGGACCGGTCCGGAGAGTTCCTCGAGATCGTCAATCTGAACCTGAGGGGATCGCAGTACGCGATCGCGGGCACGGTGGCGGGTCTCGACGCTCTCGAGAAGGTGATCGAACGCAAGGTCGCCGAGTTCGGTGGCAAGCGCGCCTTCATTCTCGTGCCGGGCATCGACGTGCCGTTCCATTCGACTGTGCTGCGCGGCGGTGTGGACGACTTCCGGGAGCGCCTGCTGCACCTGCTTCCGCAGCAGATCGATCCGGACATCCTCGTGGGACGCTATATCCCCAACCTGGTGCCCAAGCCGTTCGACCTGAGCCGTGAATTCGTCCAGGAAATCGCGGATCTGGTGCCGTCCGAGCCGCTCGCCGAGGTCCTCTCCGACTTCGACGCGTGGTCGGCGGACCGGTCCGGGCTGTGCCGCGTCGTGCTGGCCGAGTTGCTCGCATGGCAGTTCGCATCGCCGGTGCGCTGGATCGAAACGCAGGACCTGCTGTTCGCGCCGGAATCCGAAGGTGGTCTCGGCGTCGAGCGGTTCGTCGAAATCGGCCTCGGTGCCGTCCCGACGGTGGCGAACCTGGCGTCGCAGACGTTGAAGCTTCCGGGCCGATTCGGTCAGCCCGTCGAGGTCCTCAACATAGAGCGTGAAGCATCGGTCGTGTACTCGACGGATGTGGATCCCGCACCGATGGAAGACGACGAGCCCGAGGCGCCGTCCGCCGAGGCGGCGCCTGCTGCGACCGCGGTCCCTGCTGCTGCCCCGGCCGCGCCGGCCGGTGGCCCGACCCCCGACGACATCACGTTCAAGGCCGCCGACGCCACGAAGGTGCTCATCGCCCTGTGGACGAAACTGCGCCCCGATCAGATCGGCCCCGCGGACACGATCGAGGCACTGTGCGACGGCGTGTCCTCACGTCGTAACCAGTTGCTCGTCGACCTCGGTTCCGAGTTGTCGCTCGGTGCCATCGACGGTGCTGCGGATGCGGACATGGGCGCGCTGGCCGGCACGGTCGATCGTCTGGCCCGTACCTACACCCCGTTCGGGCCGGTGCTGACCGATTCGATCAACGACCACCTGCGCAAGGTGTTCGGCCCGTCGGGCAAGCGTCCCGGCTACATCACCGACCGGGTCGCGAAGGTGTGGGGACTCGGCGAGGGCTGGGCCCGGCACGTCACCGCGGAGGTTGTGCTCGGTAGCCGCGAGGGCACGTCCGTTCGCGGCGGCGACCTCGGCGGGTTGTCGCAGGGTGCGCTCGCGGACACCGCGTCCGTGGATGCGCTGATCGACGCCGCTGTGCAGTCCGTCGGGGCGCGCCGCGGGATCTCCGTGTCGATGCCGTCCGCCGGAGGCGGGGGCGGGGCGACCGTCGACGCCGCGGCGCTGGGGGAGTTCACCGAGCAGATCACCGGCCGGAACGGCGTCCTGGCGAGTGCTGCACGCCTGGTGCTCGAGCAACTCGGCCTCGACCAGCAGGTTTCCGGCCTGGCGGACAAGGCCGACGACGAACTCGCCGAGTTGGTCTCGGCCGAGCTCGGCGCGGACTGGTCCCGGCAGGTTGCGCCCGCCTTCGACGCTCGCAAGGCCGTGTTGATCGACGACCGCTGGGCGACCGCACGCGAGGATCTCGCCCGGATCTGGCTCGGGGACCCGATCGGCGTGGAGCGCTTCGACGGTGCGGGGGCGACGGTCGCTGCGCACGCCGCGTTCTGGCGGGCCAAGGCCATCGACGCGGGCCGCGTGGTGTCGGCCGAGACCTACGGTCGTATCGCGGCCGCCGCCCAGGACACGGGCGACGCCGCGTACACCGGAGAGGTCGCAGTCGTCACCGGAGCCAGCAAGGGCGGCATCGGCGCCGCGGTCGCAGCCGAGCTACTCGGGGGCGGCGCAACGGTGGTGGTCACCACGTCGCGTCTCGACTCGACGCGCCTCGGTTTCTACAAGGATCTCTATGCGCGGAACGCTCGCGCCGGTGCTGCCCTCTGGGTGGTGCCCGCGAACATGGCGTCGTATGCCGACGTCGATGCGCTGATCGAGTGGATCGGCACCGATACCGTCGAGAACGCGGGCGGCACCAAGAAGCTGATCAAGAATGCGCTCACGCCCACCCTGCTGTTCCCGTTCGCGGCGCCCCGTGTCGCCGGGTCGCTGGCCGACGCCGGTGCTCGCGCCGAGATGGAGATGCGGGTTCTGCTGTGGTCGGTGGAACGGCTGATCGCCGGTTTGTCCGGCATCGGCGCGGACACCGACGTCGACACGCATCTGCACGTCGTGCTGCCGGGCTCCCCGAACCGTGGGATGTTCGGTGGTGACGGCGCGTACGGCGAGTCCAAGGCGGCACTCGACGCGATCGTCACCCGCTGGAGCGCCGAGCGCACCTGGGCCGAGCGCGTCACCTTGGCGCACGCGCTCATCGGCTGGGTCCGGGGCACGGGACTGATGGGCGGCAACGATCCGCTCGTCGAGGCCGTCGAGGCGGCCGGCGTGCGCACGTGGTCCACGTCCGAGATGGCCACCGAACTGCTGAAGCTCGTCGGACCGGAGGCCAAGCGACTCGCGAAGCAGGCGCCGCTGGTCGCGGACCTCACCGGGGGGCTCGCCGAGGCAGCCCTCGATCTGCCGGCGCTCGCGAAGCAGGCCCGGAACGCGGCCGAGGTCGCGGACGCACCCGATCGGGACACCGACCCGGATGCGACGATCGCGGCTCTGCCCGCGGCCCCGCGTGTCGACGAGCTGCCGACCCCGGAGTGGTCCGCACTCGATATCGATCCCGCCGACATGGTGGTCATCGTCGGCGCCGGTGAGCTCGGCCCGTACGGCTCGGCCCGCACCCGTTTCGAGATGGAGGTCGACGAGGAACTGTCGGCAGCCGGTGTGCTCGAGTTGGCGTGGGTCACCGGCCTGATCGAGTGGGAGAACGAGCCCGAGCCGGGTTTCTACGACGCGGAAACCGGCGCGCTGGTGCCGGAAGCGGAGATCGCCGATCGCTACCACGACGCGGTGGTCGAGCGCTGCGGGATCCGCCGCTACGCCGACGACGGCGCGATGACCGACAACACGGCACCGCTGTTGACCTCGGTCTTCCTCGACAAGGACCTGTCGTTCGTGGTGGGTTCCGAGATCGAGGCCCGCGCCTTCGTCGACTCCGATCCGGAGAACACGGTCGCTTCGTTCGATGCCGAGTCCGGCGACTGGACGGTCACCCGCAAGGCCGGCACCGAGATCCGCGTGCCGCGCAAGGCGAAGCTGACCCGCACCGTCGGCGGCCAGATCCCCACCGGCTTCGACGTCACCAGGTGGGGCATCCCCGCCGACATGGCGGACTCGGTGGACCGGGTGGGGCTGTGGAACATCGTCACGACGGTCGACGCGTTCCTCACCGGAGGGTTCACCCCGTCGGAGCTGCTGCGCTGGGTGCACCCGTCGCTGGTCGCCAACACGCAGGGCACCGGCATGGGCGGCATGACCTCCATGCGGTCTCTCTACATCGACACGCTGCTCGGTGAGTCCCGTGCGAACGACATCCTGCAGGAAGCCTTGCCGAACGTCATCGCGGCGCACGTCGTGCAGTCCTATGTCGGTGGCTACGGCGCGATGGTGCATCCGGTGGCGGCCTGCGCCACGGCTGCGGTGTCCGTGGAGGAAGGCGTCGACAAGATCAAGCTCGGCAAGGCGAAACTGGTCGTCGCGGGCGGCTTCGACGATCTCGGTATCGAAGGCATCATCGGCTTCGGCGACATGTCGGCGACCGCGAAGTCGGACGACATGCGGGCCAAGGGCATCGACGACCGTCGTTTCTCGCGGGCCAACGATCGCCGGCGCGGCGGGTTCGTCGAGTCGGCGGGCGGCGGCACGGTCCTCCTCGCCGCGGGTGATGTCGCACTCGAGATGGGCCTGCCCGTTCTCGGTGTGGTCGCCTGGGCCGGATCCTTCGCCGACGGTGTGCACACCTCGATCCCGGCGCCCGGCATCGGTGCGCTCGGGGCCGGTCGCGGTGGGCTCGAATCGGGGCTGGCCAAGGAACTGCGCAAGCTCGGCGTGACCGCAGACGACATCGCGGTGATCTCCAAGCACGACACGTCGACGGCGGCGAACGACCCGAACGAGGCGGAGTTGCACGAACGGCTCGCGGGAGCCCTCGGCCGCAGCGACGGCAACCCGATGTTCGTGGTGTCGCAGAAGTCGCTGACCGGGCACGCGAAGGGCGGTGCGGCAGCGTTCCAGCTCGTCGGACTGTGCCAGGTGCTGACCCAGGGCGTCGTCCCGCCGAACCGCAGTCTCGACTGTGTCGACGAGAAGATGGCCGAGTTCGAGCACCTCGTGTGGCCGCGCACCCCGTTGCGGTTCGGTGAGCAGTATGCGCTCAAGGCAGGCCTGCTGACGAGCCTCGGGTTCGGGCACGTATCCGGGCTGATCGCGGTGGTGCACCCGCAGGCGTTCGTCGAGGCGGTCCCGGCAGATCGTCGTGAGGAGTACCGCGCGGCAGCAGCGGCACGCACGGTCGTCGGCAAGCGGCGCCTGGCGTCGGCGATGGCCGGGGGTGCGGCGCTGTACCAGCGGCCCGCGGACCGTCGTTTCGGTGGAGACGCGGTGCCCGCCGCCGCCGCCCGTCATCTCGAAGCGGCTGTGCTGCTCGACGCGGATGCACGACTCGGCGACGACGACGTGTACCGCCCGGGCCTGCCCGGCTGCAAGTAACGACGGGACAGGGACAGCAGGGTGGGAGTTGCGGGTATCGGGTTCGACCTCGTGTCGGTTCCGGAGTTCGCCGAGCAGTTGAGCCGTTCGGGCACGACGATGCTGGGGAACTTCACGCCGGGGGAGCGCCGTGACGCGAATACCCGCAGCTCCGATCCGGCGCGGCATTTCGCGGCCCGGGGGGCCGCGAAGGAAGCGGTGATCAAGGCGTGGTCGGCCGCACTGTTCGGCCGCCCGCCGGTGCTGCCGGAGACCATCCACCAGCAGATCGAGGTGGTCTCCGATGCGTGGGGGCGCCCGAGCATCCGGCTGCACGGCAAGGTTGCGGAGCAGTTGACGGGGATGTGCATCCACGTGTCGTTGACTCACGACGGCGACATGGCCGGTGCGTTCGTGGTGCTCGATGCCGCTGACGGCCACGGGTAGGAGCGGCCGGTCAGCTCAGGGAGGAGGGCGTGGGCTCCGCGCGGTGCGCACCCGCAGGTTCGGTCTCCCGGGACCGTTCGGACTCCTCGCGCCGTTTGCGCTTCTTCGCCTGTGTCCGTGAATCACGCTCGGCCACTTGGAGATACGCGACCATGATGCGCTTGAGTTCGGCCACCGCCTCGGCGTGGGTCTGGTCGTCCTGCACGGAGAAGTTCAGCATCGAGTAGACGACGTGGACGAGCACCTCGGCCATGAGCTTGCGACGAGGGCGAGGCGTGTCGGGAGTCAGGGGCGCGAGCATCCGCGCGACCTGCTCGGCGAATTCCCTCTCGTGGATCGCGCCGGTGGCCCGGGTGGACGGAGTGGACTGCATCGCGAGCCAGACCTCGCGCCGGGAGGGATCGGTCGCCCACAATCCGGCCATGTGATCGACGAAGCTGTTGAGAAACCGCAACCAGTCGACGGAGGGGATCTCGCCGTTGAACTTGGCGAGTTCTTCCTGGACGCCGACGAGATCCTGGCGGTTGAGTTCACACACGATCACGTACTTGTTGGCGAAGAACTGGTACAGCGTGCCGATGGGTACGTCGGCGCGGGCTGCGACTTCTTCGCAGGTGAACGACTCGAACCCCACCTCGGTGAGCAGCTCCCGGGACGCGGCGAGCAGCGCGTCGAACTTGCGCCGGCTCCGTTCCTGAGTGGGCCGCCGGCGGGGCACAAGCTCTTGTGGTTCCGTCTGGACCTCGAGCGCCGGGTCGATCCGGCGCGGGGCGCGGCGGCTGTTCGATGCTGACTCCACCCGCCCAGGCTAGCCGTACCCTTCACGAATACCGAGCACTTGCTGTGTACGCGAGTGGCAATAACCCGGCTTGTGCTGAGTTCCGGGCGCGGAACACGGAAGGGTGACATCGTCGCGGCGTGCGCACGTGGCGGTACCGGCCCCGGTCCTAGGATGTGAGGAGACCACCTCGGGTCGACGCGGAGGTTGTCGTCCCGGCCGCAGGAGGAGATTCGATGACCGACGCAGAGACCGTGCAGCGGATACGTGACCGGGTGCGGGATTCCATGGGCACCGCGCGAAGCGAACTCGAAACGCTGGTCGCGTTCCGATCCGTGGCCGACCCGCGCCAATACCCGGTCGAAGAATGCGTCGCGGCGGCCCGGTGGGTGTGCGACGCGTTCGCAGCGGCCGGCATCGAACAGGTCGATCTCGTCGAGACGGTGGACGGATCACATGCCGTGATCGGTCACACCCCGGCTCCGCCCGGAGCACCGACCGTCCTGCTCTACAGCCATTACGACATCCAGCCTCCCGGCGACGAATCCAAATGGGAAAGCCCGCCTTTCGTGCTCACCGAACGCGACGGCCGCTGGTACGGCCGGGGCGCGGCGGACTGCAAGGGCAACATCGTGATGCACCTGCTCGCCCTGCGCGCGTTGCTCGCGGACGGCGCGCTGCCCGTCGGCGTGCGAGTGGTCGTCGAAGGTTCGGAGGAGATGGGCGGAGAGGGCCTCGAACACCTCGTGGCCGCGCGACCCGACCTGTTCACCGCGGATCTCATCGTCGTCGGGGACTGCGGCAACGCCGAAGTAGGGCAGCCCACTCTGACCACCACCCTGCGCGGCACGGCGAACGTCGTCGTTCACCTCGAAACCCTCGCCGGCCCCGTCCACTCCGGTATGTACGGCGGAGGCGCCCCGGACGCGCTCGCCGCGCTGGTCCGACTGCTCGGCACACTGCGTGACGACGACGGAAACACCGTCGTGGACGGCCTCGACGCCACCGCGACCTGGGACGGTGTGCCGTACCCCGAAGAGCGGTTCCGGTCGGATGCCGGGGTGCTCGCGGGAGTGTCGCTCCCGACCTCCGCCACCGTGGCCGACGCGGTGTGGGCGCGACCCGCGCTCACCGTTCTCGGAATCGACGCCCCGCCGGTCGTGGGGTCCGCGGCGGCGATCGTGCCGCGCGCGTCTGCGCGCCTGAATCTCCGCGTGCCGCCGGGGGTCGATGCGCTGACAGCGCAGGACGCGCTCGTCGCACACCTCGAGGCACATGTGCCGTGGGGCGCACACCTGCGCATCGAGCGGGAAGTCGTCGGTGAACCGTTCCGCGCGGCTGCCGACGGCCCCGGCTATGCGGCGTTGCGTGCCGCCCTCGAGACCGCGTACGGCCGCGACGTCGGCTCGGCCGGGCAGGGCGGATCGATCCCGCTGTGCACCGCGCTGCAGCGTGCGGTACCGGGCGCCGAGATCGCCCTGCTCGGTGTGGAGGAGCCGCGCTGCGTGATCCACGCTCCCAACGAGAGTGTCGATCCGTCGGAAATCGAGAATCTTGCCGTCGCCGAAGCTCTGGTGATGCGCTCGCTCGGGTCCGGCTAGACCGACAGGTCGCGTCGCAGCTTCGCGACGTGCCCGGTCGCACGCACGTTGTACTGGGCAACCTCGATCTTGCCGTCCGCATCGACCACGAACGTCGACCGGATCACGCCGGTGACGGTCTTGCCGTACATCTTCTTCTCACCGAACGCTCCCCACGCGGTGAGCGTCGACTTGTCCGGATCGGACAGCAACGGGAACGTGAGGCCCTCGTTGTCGCGGAACTTGGCGAGCTTGGCCGGCTTGTCGGGGGAGATGCCGATCACGTCGAGTCCCGCGTCACCGAGTTCGGCGAGGCTGTCCCGGAAGTCACACGCCTGCTTCGTGCAGCCCGGCGTGCTCGCGGCCGGGTAGAAGTAGACGATCACCTTGCGTCCGCGATAGTCGGACAACGAGACTTCGTTGCCGTCGGCGTCCGGGAGTGTGAAGTCGGGAGCGGGGTCGCCGGGGGAGAGTCTGTTGTTTTCGGTCATGTCCGCGACAGTAGTAGACCGATCGTCCACTACCGTGGTCGCAGCACACTGCAGCGACCTTCTGGAGGATCACGTGGGTAGGGACACCGAGGACATCGAGCGGGAGATCGAAAAGGCCCGGAACCAGCTCGCGGGCACGCTGGACGAACTGAGCGTTCGCGCCAACCCGAAGAATCTGGTGGCGAGCACGAAGCAGACGCTCGTCGCGAAGATCAACCAGCCGGCGGTGAAGAAGTACGCGTTGGTGGCGGCGGGCACCGTGGTGGGTCTGCTGGTGCTGCGCAAGATCCTGCGCTGACACACCCGACCCGAACACTGTGCCCGCGCCGATGGCGCGGGCACAGTGCTTTTGGGAAACATCACAGTTCCGGTCGCGCAAACGAAAGATCCCCTCCCGGCGTTGCCGGAAGGGGATCTTTGTGGTGCGCCATCAGGGACTCGAACCCCGAACCCGCTGATTAAGAGTCAGCTGCTCTGCCAATTGAGCTAATGGCGCTTGGCTGGTGTCTCCGGGCTGTTGTCCCGGCGACGAAAAGAAGATTACACACCTTCGACTACCGCACCAAATCGGCTGGTCACAGCGATTTCCGCGGCGAAGGCATGTAACGAACGCGCAGCGGAGACCGATTGTCATCGGAACGTTATCGACAGGGGGGGAGTCGGTCGTCGAGACGGACGACCGACTGGCATCATCTGAACAGGACGTATGACGTGCAATTTCGGTGCCTTGTGGGGAGGGGCGGAATCGGAGAATGGCAGTGAAGGCTGGAAGTGTGACGCATCCTCGGCGGCGAAGTGCCGGGGCGGTGCTCGGGATGTTGCTCGTCGGGCTCATGGCGTTCGTCACCGCATGCTCGGGCGGATCGGGTTCCGGCGCGGACGAGGTGCCGATCGATTCCAATCCTCTTGCGGCACTGATCAAGCCCACTGTCTCGTCCAGCGTCACCGACGGGGACATCGGGTTCTCCCCGATCGACCCCGTGACGGTGTCGGTGATCAACGGAAAACTCGACTCCGTGACGCTGCTCACTCCCGCGGGGGAACCCGTCGCGGGTGAACTCGCCCCGGACGGCCTGTCGTGGGTCAACACCGAACCGCTCGGGTACAACCGGGAGTACACCCTCGAAACCGTCGCCTACGGTCTGGGCGGGTCGGCAACGACCGTCGCGTCCTTCACCACGTCGGCGCCGGGCAATCTGACCCAGCCGTATGTGATGCCCGGCGACGGGGCGGTCGTCGGTATCGGGCAGCCCGTGGCCGTCCAGTTCGACGAGAACATTCCGGACCGGCGCGCGGCCGAGGAAGCGATCACCGTGGTGACCGACCCGCCGGTCGAGGGCGCCTTCTACTGGCTCAGCAACCGGGAGGTGCGCTGGCGTCCCGAGCAGTACTGGACGCCCGGGACGACCGTCACGGTGGACGTGGACGTCTACGGCAAGGATCTCGGCGACGGCTTGTTCGGCCAGGACGACGTCCACTCCTCGTTCACGATCGGTGACGCGGTGGTCATCACCGCCGACGACAACACCAAGCAGGTCACCGTCAACCGCAACGGTGCCGACGTGATGACGATGCCCACGTCTTTCGGCAAGGACGACGCCCCCACCCCGAACGGGGTGTACGTCATCGGCGACCGCTTCGAGCACCTGATCATGGATTCCTCGACCTACGGGGTTCCGACGGATGCGCCCGAGGGCTACCGCACGCCGGTGGACTGGGCGACCCGCATGTCGTACAGCGGCATCTTCTTCCACTCGGCGCCGTGGTCGCTCGGTGACCAGGGCGTGCGCAACGTGAGCCACGGCTGTCTCAATCTGAGTCCTGCGAATGCAAAGTGGATCTTCGACAACACCAAGCGCGGCGACATCGTCATAGTCCGGAACACCGTCGGCGGAACCCTCGAGGGCACCGAGGGCCTCGGCGACTGGAACATCCCGTGGTCGACGTGGAAGGCCGGCAACGCCGATACCTGACCCGTCGTCCCGATCTCGAGGAGGCGTCCATGATGCAAGTCCGGGATCGGGAATCGTGGTGGATCACCTCGGTGATCGCGACGGTGCTGGTGGCGTCAGTGATGGCGCCGCCGGCGGGTGCCGAGCCGGCGGGTTCTCCGCCGCCGGGAGAGATTGTGTCGGTGCAGCCACTCCCGCCCGAGCTGTCCCTCCCGGGTTCGCCGATCGCGGAAAAGCTCGAATACCGCACCGAGTGGCGCTCCGGTGAGGCCACGATCGCCACCGGCGCGCTGTTCCTGCCCGAGAGAACAGCGCCGGAGGGCGGATTCCCTGTGGTCGCCTGGGCACACGGCACCGTCGGTATAGCCGACGACTGCGCATTCACCACCGAGACGCCTCGGCCGGCACGCGAGAAGTCGTACCTCCGGCACTGGCTCGACCAGGGATACGCCGTGGTGGCCGCCGACTATCCGGGGCTGGGCTCGGAAGGCCTGCACCGCTACCTCGACGGGCCGAGCGCCGCGAACAGCATCGTGGACAGCGTCCGCGCCGCACGGGCCACCGGCGCCCCGCTCTCCGAGCGGTGGGTAGTGGTCGGTCATTCGCAGGGTGGCCACGCCGCAGTCCACACCGCGCACATCGCGACGCGGCGCGCCCCCGAACTGGACTTCCGGGGCACGGTCGCGACCGGAGTGCCCGCAAACCTCGAGAACCTGTTCATCCTGGGCGTGCCGGGCTTCCCGGATCCCGGCCTCTCGGGGCTGACGGCATTCAGCGGCTATCTGTTCGCCGGCCTCCGCGACGCCTATCCGCAGGTCGACGTGGACGGCTACCTCACCCCGGCCGGCCGCGAGGTGCTGGACCGAGCGGAGGTTCTCTGCATCGGCGAGCTCAACGCGTCCGTGCGGGATACCGGAATCGGCGACTTGCCCGCGCGTCCGCTGTCGCAGGGCGGCCTCCCCGCCGCTCTGGCCGAGTACCTCGCCGTCCCCACCACCGGCTACGACCGTCCCCTTTTCTTCGGTCACGGTGTGGACGACAGGGTGGTGCCGTTGCCGTTGTCTGCAAAGCTCGCCGCCGACATGTCCGCCGGGGGTGCCGACGTCGACTACCGCGTATACGACGCCGATCACCTCACGGTCATCGAGCTCTCGGCACTCGACTCCACGCCGTTCGTCGCGCGCGTACTCGCAGATCGATAACGACCGGAAACGAAGGTTGCGTCCTGCGGCCGGGACATCACGGCAACGGAAAAGGGCCCCCCCCCCGGGGGCGCGGGGGGGGGGGCCCCCGCCTTCGCCCCGGCGCGCGGCCGCGCCGTCGCGGCCGTATTCCGCGGTGGCGGTCACGATCTCGACCTCACCGGAGTAGTCC
>NZ_JAXION010000017.1:0-49176 GCF_049311045.1 Rhodococcus sp. 7Tela_A2
GGGGCGGGGGGGGGGCGGCACCCCGGGGGGGGGCCGTCGCGGCCACCCGGGTGGACCGGGAAGCGGGGGGGGCGGGGGCGGCTGCGGGTGGCCAGCACCACCGTGGTGCCGGCCCCCATCGCGGCGTCGAGGTCGTCCGAGGTGACGGTGACGCCGGTGCGGACGACGACACCGAGGTCCCGGCAGCGGTCCTCGAGCCACTGTGCAAGCAGTCCGAAGTCGGGAGCACCCGTGCCGCGTGCCGCGGTGTGCAGCATCCCTCCGACGCGATCGGTGCGCTCGGCGACGGTCACACGGTGGCCACGTCCCGCGAGACCGCGTGCCGCTTCCAGCCCGGCAGGCCCCCCGCCGACGACGAGCACGTCACGCGCCGCGGTCGCCGCAGGGGCGGCCGGACGATCTTCCTGACCCGCCTCCGGGTTGGCGATACATCCGACTTCCGGATTGCGGAAGTCGCGCACGAGGCACGCCTGGTTGCAGCGCACACACGGCCGCGGATCGCGGTGGTCGCGGATCGAGTCGACGAGGTCGGGGTCGGCGATCTGCGCACGGGTCATCTCCACCGCATCGCACACCCCCAGATCGAGAGCTTCCTGGGCGGACGAAGGATGGACGACGCTGCCCTGCAACACCACCGGCACGGTGCCCGCGACGGCCGCGCGGACCTGGTTGCACAGGTCTCGGTTGAAGTCCGCCGGCGTGTGCGCGTCGGGCCGGTACGTTTCCGGCTTGAACAAGCCCCCACGGACGACGGTGAGCAAGTCGAGCGACGGTGCGACTTCCCGCGCGTAGCCGGCGGCGACGTCCGGTGTGAGGCCGGCCCACGGGGCGTTCTCGTCGCAACTCAGGCGCAGCGCCACGACCCGGCCAGGTCCGAGTTCGGCGCGCACGGCGGCGATCACCTCCCGGAGGAGGCGTGTCCGGTCGGAGCCGTATCGGTCGCTGCGGTGGTTCGTCAGGGCGGACAGGAACTGCCGGAGCAGGGCGGTCGGTCCGGCATCGAGTTCGACGCCGTCGGCGTCGGCATCGACCGCGACGGCCGCCGCAGCACGGAATCCGGTGATCACGGATTCGATGTCGCCGGGAGTCATCTCTGCGGAGAGTTCACGCGTCGCGGGGTCGGGTACGCGCGACGGGGCCCACAGCGGCGCTCGGGTCCAGGCGCTGGAGCCCTGGAGTCCGCAGTGCCCGAGTCCGGCCAGGACGAGTGCGCCGTGCGGCCGGCACGCCGAGACGATATCCGCCCAGCCTTCCCCTGATTCGGCCGCGAGAGGAGCCCGTTCGTAGGGACGGTCGCCGGCGAGAACCGACGCCACTTCGGTGATCACGACGCCCGCACCGCCCCGGGCCCGACGCTCGTAGTACGCGCGGTGTCGCCTCGAGAATCTCCGTCCCGCAGCGAGATTGGTCTCGTGTGGACCGAAGATCACCCTCGACGGCGCAGTGCGGCCGGCGAGGGTGATCGGATCGGTGAGGGCAAAGCTCATACCGGTAGGAGCTACTCGACTCCCAGATCGCGACGGAATCCGGGCGGGACGACGACGTCACCGGGTGTGAGGTCGTGGATCGAATCACGGCCGAGGCCCAAGAGGGCGGAACCTATTCCGCCGCCGAGGATGTCGAGGACGTTCTCGACACCCGCCTGGCCGTTGGCCGCGAGACCCCACAGGTAGGCGCGGCCGATCATGACGGCGTCGGCACCGAGCGCAACGGCCTTGACGACGTCGCTGCCGCGCCGGATGCCACCGTCGAGCAGCACCTCGATGTCGTTGCCGACCGCCTCCGCGATAGCCGGGAGCGCGCGGATGGGGGCCGGGGTGCCGTCGAGGTTGTTGCCGCCGTGGTTCGACACCGAGATCGCCGTGACGCCGGCGTCGACGGCGCGCTTGGCGTCGTCGACGCGCATGACGCCCTTGAGCATGAACGGGGCGTCGCCCCACTGTTCACGCAGCCACGCCACGTCTTCCCAGGTGGGCAGCGGGGTGCTCATCCACTCGCCGTACGCGCCGAAGAACGTCGGCGTGTCCCCGCCGGGCGGGGTGAGATTCGGGGTGGTGAGGTCCGGGACGCCGCCGGTGCGGGCCCAGTCCAGAAGCCACTTGGGCCGGATGATGCCCTCGGGTGCGAACTTCACCATCGCGTCGAGGCTCATCCGCTCGGGGATAGCGGGACTCCCCCAGTCACGACCGTTGGAGAAGGACCAGTCCAGGGTCATGATGAGACCCTTGGCACCGGCCGCGCGGGCGCGTTCCATGCGCTGGACGAGCACGTCGCGGCTGCCGACCCAGTACATCTGGAAGAAGGTCTTGTCGTTGGCCGCGGCCACATCCTCGATGGATTTACTCGCGAACGAGCTGAGACCCATCGCGATTCCCCGTGCGGCGGCCGCGCGGGCGACGGCTACCTCTCCGTCCGGGTGGACGGCCTGGACGCCGGTCGGCGAGATGAGGACGGGCATGGCCACGTCCTGTCCCATGACCCTGGTGCCCATGTCGCGCTTCTCCGACAGTCCTGCGACGTGCGGGGCGAAACCGAGTTCGCGGAACGCCGCGAGATTGTCGTCGACGGTGATGCCGGCTTCGGACCCCGCCACGAGCGCGCCGTACACCGACTTCGGCAGCCGCTTGCGTGCACGCTCCTGCGCCACGGCGACCGTTTCGAACCAGTCGCTCTGCTTCCAGGGATTCTTCAGCCACGAGAACTTGGCCATCGTGAACTTCTCTCCTCGAGATCTACAGGCCTGCGAGAGGGTTCTCGTCGCAGAATTTGGCGGGCGGCTTGGCGAGCAGCGTGAGTGGCACCGGTGCTGCCGGGGTGCGACGCTCGGCCCGCTTGCCGGTACGCGAGTGGTCTACGCTCGACTGCGGCACCGTCCGTTCGGCCTCGAGGGCCGACTGTCCGTATCCCTGAACACATTCCGGGTCGGGTCCGTCCATCGGAAGGCCGGTGAAGAACTTCGCCGCCATGCAGCCGCCGCGGCACGAGTCGTAGAAGTTGCACGAGGCGCACGCGCCGGCGGACTGCGGTTCGCGCAGTTCCCGGAACAGGTCGGAGTTCTTCCACACCTCGGCGAAACCGCCGTCGGTGAGGATGTTCCCGGCGTGGAAGTTCTCGTGGATCGCGAACGGGCACGCGTAGACGTCACCGATCGGATCGATCAGGCACACGACACGGCCCGCACCACAGAGGTTCAGGCCGGGCAGAGCCCCGCCGCCGCTGTCGCCGCCGAAGGCGGACAGGTGGAAGAACGAGTCGCCGGTCAGGACGCCTTCGCCGTGTGCGACGAGCCAGTCGTAGAGCTGTCGCTGCTGGTCGTGGGTGGGGTGCAGGTCGTCCCAGACGTCCACGGCGCGGCCCGACGGACGCAGCCGGGTGATGCGCAGTGTCGCGTCGTAACGGTCGGCGAGCGCCTTGAAGTCGTCGAGCTGATCGACGTTGTGGCGGGTGACCACGACGGAGATCTTCGCGTCGCGGAAGCCCGCCTCGGACAGGTTCTCGAGCGCGCGCACAGCCATCGCGAAGGAACCGGGGCCGCGTACGGCATCGTTGACCTCGGCGGTCGCGCCGTCGAGGGAGATCTGCACGTCCACGTAGTCGGACGCTGCCAGCCGCGCCGCGACCTTCTTGTCGATGCGCACGCCGTTGGTGGAGAACTTCACGCCGACCTGGTGCTCGGTGGCGTAGTCGACGAGCTCCCAGAAGTCCGAGCGCACGGTGGGCTCGCCGCCACCGATGTTCACGTAGAACACCTGCATGCGTTGCAGTTCGTCGATGATGGCCTTGCACTGTTCCGTGGACAGCTCACGCGGGTCGCGCTTGCCCGACGAGGACAGGCAGTGCACACACGAGAGGTTGCAGGCGTAGGTCAGTTCCCACGTCAGGCAGATCGGAGCGTCGAGGCCCTTCTCGAATTGGTCGACGAGTCGACCGACTTTCGGAGGCGCGGTGGTGACGGGGGATTCGAGCAGAGACGTCATAGCGGGTCCTTGCTGGGTCGGGGCGTCAGGCGGGCACGATCATGTGCGAGTCGGCCAGCGTGCCGAGGGCACGCACGTAGGGCCGCTCGGCGCTCTCGTCGATTCCATGGGCGCGCAAGGCCTCCCGCACCGACGCGTGGTCGTCGAGGGACCGGACGACGTCGACGATGACGGTGTTCTTCAGGAACGACAGTTTGCGGGTGCCGAAGTGGTAGAGCAACGCCCCGAAAGGCTCGGGGCGAAGCGCTACCTGCGGGTGGAGCCGCCACGTGGCGCCCGGGTCGAACTGTGTGGTCGCCACGGCGGTGGCTCCGGGGGCGGACATGATCAGTAGACGCCGCACATGCCGTCGATCGAGACCTCTTCCACGAGGGACTCCTCGATCAGCTCGGACTCGATCACCGCGTTGTCGCGATCGGACATGATTCCTCCTCGAATTTTCACTCCACATGTGGAGTCCACGTCACAACAGGGCTAGCGTTGTGACTCGGTTCACCACTGTAATGGCATCGAGTGCAGAATGTCATCCATGGATCGAGGGAAATATGCCTGACCGCCGAGAGCCGTCCACCCGGACCGGCCGGCGCCCCTCCACCACGAGAGAATCGCTGGCGGCGGTCGGCATCGAACTCTTCCGCACCCGCGGCTTCGACGAGACCAGCGTCGACGACATCGCCGAGGCGGCGGGCATCGCGCGGCGCACCTTCTTCCGGTACTTCCCCTCGAAGAATGCGGTCGCGTGGGGTGACTTCGACGGCCAGCTCGAACGCATGCGCCGACGACTCGCAGAGGTCCCGCCGGACGATTCGCTCGCGGACGCGCTCACCGCCGCACTACTCGACTTCAACACCTTTCCGGCATCCGAGAACGAGCGGCATCGCGCCCGCATGGAACTGATCCTGCGCACTCCCGCCCTCCAGGGGTACTCGTCGGTGATGTACCAGGGGTGGCGCGCGGCAATCGCCGAGTTCGTCGCGCGCCACACCGGTGCCCGCGCCGACGACCACATCCCGAGGACCGTCGCCTACCTCGTGCTGGGCGTCGCGGTCGCGTCCTACGAGCAGTGGCTCACCGACGCCGACTCGGACCTGCGCGACCTGCTCGGAACAGGAATGCTCACACTCTCCGAAGGACTCGGCCCGAGCACTCCCCCACTCGAAAGAGGTTGACAGACAATGGCTGTGCTGGATTCTCTCGCGCCACGCCCACCGGGCCGGTGGACACACGACCACGTGACCGTCGAGCGGGTGCCCTCCGGCCCGATCAGGTTGCGCCGCACCACCGACGGACTGCACGTGACGCACGCGCTCACTCCCGACCTGCTCAGTGAACGCCTCGTCGCCGACGTGACCGCATCTGTCCAGGACGCCGAGTTCGGGCAGAACGAGTTCGAGTTGACGATGGTCGGCCTCGTCCGCTCGACGGTCCCCGGAGCTCTCGAGTCGTGGGTCACCTATTACCGCAACTCGTTGAACGAACTGCTCGACGGCACAGCAGAGTTCGCTCCGATCCACGACAAGGCCGCCACGTTGGCACGAGGCCGCGTACTCGACCTCGGGTCGTGCTTCGGGTTCCTGCCGTTGCGGCTCGCAGGAGCAGGCTTCGACGTGGTCGCCACCGACATCCTACCCGGCACGATGCGACTGCTCGACGCGGTCGCACCCCGTTTGGGCCTGGCTGTGGACACCCTCGTCTGCAACGCGGCCGGAGTGCCCGTTCCCGACGACAGCGCGGACACCGTCACGGCGATCCACCTGCTCGAGCACGTCGACCACGAGACGGGAGCCGCCGTTCTCGCCGAAGCGCTGCGCATCGCGCGTGCACGCGTGGTGGTCGCGGTGCCGTTCGAGGACGAGGCAACCGCGTGTCACGGGCACATCCGGACATTCGATCTCGCGTCGCTCGACGCGCTCGGACGCACGACAGGTTTTCGGTACGAGGTGTTCGAACACCACGGCGGGTGGCTGATCGTCGATCTCGTGTGACTGTCGATCTCGTGTGACTGTCGATCTCGTGTGACTTACGAGCGCTCCGCGACGAGAAACGTCGTCATCGCCTGTGCGATCGTCTCGGGCCGGTCGAGCATCGACAGCACATAGGCGTCGTCGACCTCCACGAGTGTCCCGTTCGGCAGCAGATTTGCGAGCCGTCGCCCGTGGCTGCGCGGCATGACCTTGCCGGCCGACGACCACAGCACCAGCGCCGGACCGGTGAAATGCTGCAGCGCTTCGGTATCGGCGACGAGTTCGGTTGCGATGAAGCGGGTCGCGACGTACTTGCGCAGATCACGGCGTATGTCCTTGCTGCGGAGTCCGGGTTCGGTCCAGGTACGGACGAGGTCGTCGGGCAGGGGCGTGCGGGCCATCCAGCCGAGCAACGGCGGCGTGTTGCGCAGCCACGAAACCCGGAGTTGCCGCAGCGCGAGTGCCAGGCCACCCGGGATACGCGCAGCGAGGACCGCCATCTTGCCCGGCAGGCCCGGCGGGAAGTTGTCGAAGGCCTCGCACGGCAGCAGGATCAGACGGCCGAGGCGGTCGTCCAGTCCGTACGCGGTGAGGAACAGAGCCCCGCCCCAATCACTGTGCACCAGCGTGACGTCGTTCAGGTCGAGCGCGTCGAGAAAGTCCGCCACGATCCGGTTCAGACCGCGCAAGCTCAGATCCGCGTCGGGACGCATCGGTTCGGGGTGCGCACCGAGCGGTAGATCCGGTCGCACATAACGGAACCCGGCGGGTAACCGGTCGATCACCTCGTCCCACACCGTGTGGTTCATGAGCAGGCCGTGCAAGAAGACCACGGCCGGTCCGTCACCGTGTTCGACATAGTGAACGGGCCCTGCAGCGAGATCGACGGTGGGCATCGGCGCACCTTTCGCGTGAGGGATCACTCCGAAGCGTCGGGTTCCAGCGTGGCGGCGAGGACGGAACGCTGTCAACCGTGTTTTCCCTCCGCACCCACCGCACGGCGTCGGCAAGGGCGGGTACGAGTGTGAACACGGACAGACCCGGGTGCGGTACGCAGGTTCACCTCGGCTGGAGACCCCGCCTGACCGCGACCACCCGGCCGACAGCGACGAGCCGAATCGCTGTCGTCCGGGAACTGCATCAGCATGCTTCGTCGAGCCGGTGACCTGCGGGTGCAACTCTCACAATCGCCCCACACCACACCGGTTGCCCGACAATGCTTCTCAGGTGTTTCTGCCACCGTTCACTCCGAGGATCTGGCCCGTGATGTAGCCGGCGTCATCCGAGATGAGGAACGAACACGCAGCCGCGATATCCTCCGGGCGACCGACCCTCCGGACCGGTGTGCGCTGGATGTGTTCGTCGATGGTTCCCCCGAGCAGACCCTTGCCTTCGGCGCGTCGCAGCATCGGGGTGTCGACGAACCCCGGCGGCACGGCGTTGACCGTAATCCCGTCCGGGCCGTACTCCAACGCGAGCGATTTGGTGAGACCGTTGACGCCGCTCTTGGCGGCAACGTACGCGGACATGAACGGCTGACCCGCGTGCGTGCTCGACGAGGAAATGTTCACGATCCGGCCCCAGCCCGCCTCGATCATGTCGGGCAGGACTGCCTGCGTGCAATGGAAAACCCCGTGCAAGTTGACCTCGATCGCACGCTGCCACACTTCGAACGTGAGGTTGGCGAATCGCTTGTACACCTCGACGCCCGCGCCGTTCACCAGAATGGTGACGGGCCCGAGCCGTTCACGTACCTCGGCCAGAGCGGCGTCGATCCCGGCGCGGTCGGACACATCGACGGTGTATTCGAGTTCGCCACCGGACGTTGCGATGTCGAAGACCGCGACCTGGTGCCCGTCCTTACGTAATCGCTCCGCGACCGCACGGCCGATCCCGGACCCGCCCCCTGTGACGACGGCCGTCTTCACGCCCATGCCTCATCTCCCACGATCGTCGTCCGCTGCATGAGACGTTCCGACTTGGAGTCGTATCGCTGCGCGCGGTGGAGCATCCCGGTGTTGTCCCACATGACGAGGTCCCCTACCTCCCACTCGTGCAGGTAGGAGAACCGTTCCTGGGTCGTCCAGGCGAGCAGTTCGTCGAGGAGCTTCCGGCTCTCGTCCGGGTCCATCCCCACGACGTGGTCGGCGGTCGCGCCGATCACCAGGGAACGCCGGCCGTCTCGTCGTTCCCACACCAGCGACGACTCGTTCCTGGGCAGCGTGCGCCACAAGGCGACCTGCTCATCGGTGGGGTCGGGGTACACGGTGCGCTGCGCAGCTTCGAAGCTGTGCACCACACGCAGTTTCTCGTAACGCTTCTTCTCGTGTTCCGGCAGGTTCTCGTACGCTGCGTACGTACTGGCGAACTCGGTGCCGCCGCCCTCCTCCGCGATCTGCCGCGCGGTGAGCGTGGTCGCCTTCGCCGGTACCTTGTTGGTCGTGTCGTCGATGTGCCAACTGAAGGTGCCCTTGAGATACTCTGCCGCGACCGTCTTCTCGGGATCCAGCGACACCGTCATGATTTCTTCGTTCGGCAACGGCTTGACGAGTTCACCCAGGGAGCGGCTGAAAGCAATCTGCGCATCGTTGTCGAGGTGCAACCCTCGGATGAGTACGACGCCTCGCCACTTCAGCGCCTCGGTCACCCGAGCGACGACCGCGTCGTCCGCGAGGCTGTCGACGCCCCTGAACTCCGTGCCGAACAGGGGGCTCAGTGCTACGGACTCCATGGTGGAGACTTCCTTTCCTACAGGGGATGGGTAGTCGAGACACGAGGGTGGCACCGAACGATGCCGATGCCACCTCCGGCGGAGTCTCACATCGTGACGCCGGCCTTCTCCAGGCAGCGCTCGAGTGCTTCGAGATATGCGGCATTGCCGTGGAACGGGCCGCTGACCCCGATCGCGACTTCGAGGAAGGGGCTGTACTCGTCGTTGACGTGTGTTTCCCAGCGCGTGATCTCACCTCGCTCGTCGGTTTCGACGAAACTGTAGGAGTAGAAACCCATCCCGGTTCCGTCCACGGTGTGGCCGTGCCACCGGGTTTTCATGACGAAGCCGTTGTCGGCCGGCCAGTACTTGAAGTCCGTCGGCTTCCAGTCGGGGAAAGTCAGCGAGTAGGCCTTCGCCTCCATCGTCGCGGCCTTGCCCGTATCGGCCAGGGCTTCGCTCATGACGATGACCTCGTCGCCTGTGAAGTAAGGCGAGGTGTAGATCGCGCCTTCGGCGAACTTCCACGCCTCTTGCCCGTGTTCGTCGGTGTATTCGTCACCGTCCTGCACACCCTGTCGCAGGTATGCGTTCCTGTAGCTCTCCGCCATCCGGCGATGCTGGGCGATCCGTTCCTCGGTGTTCACAGTGCTCCTGGTCCGTGTGTAATAGTCGATGCCCCAACCTGTCGATGCCCCGACCTGCGTCGGGCAGGGTTCAGAGCGTTATTCGGAAATCCGGACGTCTTCGTAGCTACCCAGCATTGCGTTGTCGGGCAACGCCATCTGTAGGTAGACGTCGATGTGAGTGATCTTTCCGTTGTCGTCGAATTCGTATATCGACACGGAATCGACAACATTGGAGAACTCCCCGACGCTGCTTCGTTCCTCGAGTTCCAAGATCACCAGGTCGGGTGTTTCAGTGATGCGCTTGAAAGAACCCTCCCACTGCGCGGAGGACGCCCAGTTGGTCAGGAAGTCGACGTATTCGCTCCAGTTCATCACTTCCTTGAAGTTGCCGACACGGACGAACTCGTCGGTGGCAACCAGTTCGGCGAGCGGTGACCAGCTGTCGGCCGTGAACCCGGGCTGCTTGGCTCGGTCGACAAGCGACTTCGTCACCATGCCGTATTCGAGCACCGCGCGTGATCGCCCGGTGTACTCGTCCACGACGTCGGCGATTTCTCGCAGCTGCATGCATATCTCCTTGGGCTGTTGCTTCGTGTGCTCGAAAAGTGGGCGTGTCAGTACTGCGAGCGTTCCGCGAGGTACCGGTCGAGAACCGAATGGAAGTGGGCGACAACCACTTCCTCCGACACCAGGGTCAGGTGGTCGAGGGCCTTGTTGCGCAGGCCGCGCTGCTGGCGGGGCATCTGCTCGTAATCCTGCTGGAGGGCTTCGAAATACTTGAACTCACCGGGTTCTTCCACATCGACGAGATCGGCGCGGAGGACATCCTTCATCTCGTCGGGCAGCCACATGACGCTGGTGATCTGCCAGATACAGCGGTTCGGATCGCCACCGGGGTCGGGCTGCGCGAGAATGATCGTGGCTTCACCGGCACGAACCGTCATGAAGAAGTTGGGAAACAGCACCCATCCGTGATTGTCGCTCATCTGGGCGTCGGTCAGGTCGCTCACGTCCAGACCCATTTCCGTCAGGACCTCGCGTGTGGCCTGCTGAAGGACGGTACGCGCGGTGACTCCGTCGGGGAACGCGAGTGGCTCGCCTTCGACGCGGTACCCGTCGACCAGTTCCTCGAATCGCGGCAGGGTACGCAGGAGGGACGGAAACGTCTCGGGCAGTTCACGAATGCCCTCGACCTGCTCCTCGGGACCGTACTTGTCGACGTTCGCCACTTCGAACGGTGAGCAGGCGACCGAATGCCGGCCCAGGAGCCGGTACCTGCTCTTCTCGGATTCGATCGTGATCGCGCGCAACAACTGTGGGTGGATGCCCGAGATGTGGTAGCCCTCGGAGAAGGCGTCGACCACAACTTTCCAGTTGCATTCGAGCGACTCGCGCACGTCCATCACCGTGATCATCTCGTCGAGCCGGTAGGGCTCGAGCATCTCGAGCACCTCGGCACCGAGGTAGTCGACGAGCGGCTCGGCATTCGGGTCGGGGTTGAGGAAGATGAACCCGGCGCGCGTGTCGACCGAGACCTCGAGAAGGGAGTTCTCGTCCTTGTCGATCGACCCGAGTGTCTTCTCGTGGAGGATCCCTCGCAGTTTTCCGTCGAGGTCGTACGACCACAGGTGGTACTGACACAGGAAACGCTTGGAATTTCCCCGTCCGGCACACAGCGGGTTTCCGCGATGCCGGCAGGCATTCACGAAACCGCGGATACGGTCGTCCTTGCCCCGGACGAGGATGTAGGACTGGTCGAACAGCTGGTAGACCTTCCAGTCACCGACTTCGGTCAGTTCAGACGTTCGCCCCGCGACCTGCCAGGTCTTCATCCAGATGTTGTCGCGTTCGCGTTCCTGAATTTCCCGGGAGACGTAGCGGTCGGTGGGGATGTGCATGTTGTACCGCCCCGGCTCGATATCGGCGAGGCCTTCCGCCGTTTCTACCCAATCTCCGGGCCGATTCGGGCGCTCTTCGGTCTTGCTGGGTTGTGTGGTGGTCATGAAGCCTTGCTCCTTTGCAACGGCAACGAACCTTCGTGATTCAGCGGTGAGAACAGAGCGAGGCCGTCGGATGTTCGACGACAGAATCCGATGCCGTACGAACGCACACACGCCCCGCCCGAAGTGCGTCGGGCTAATCAATCACGTGATTGGTTTATATGATGCAACTCACATTTCATCTTGTCAATGATGAGATTTCCGAAGCTGACCTAATGAATTCTCTTGAGGCCGAGTTGCATTCGGCCACCCCTGTCTCGGACCACAGCTGCGGTGTCGATCAAGCCGACGTCGGCGGCCTCGCCAGGGTCGCCCGTGATCGCGGACATGGATCGCCGAAGCAGGCTTCGACGCCGCGTGCCCGCGCACGCACCGGGCACGCACGCGTGCGATGCTTTCCTACATCTGTCGTCGAGCTGGGAGTCGCCATGCCGTCCTCGCCATCGCCACTCGGCCGGCCGGTGGGCGCGAGAAGCGGGGACACGCGTCGGAGGATCCTCGCTGCTGCGATGCGTTGCGTTGCCGAGGTGGGTTACTCGGGAGCAACAATCCGGGAGATCGCGCGCCTGGCCGGTATCACGAGCGGCAGTCTCTACCACTACTTCCCCAACAAGGCGGAGATCGTGAAAGCCGCCTTTACGGACATGGCCGAGGTATCGCTGCCGCGCCTGTCCGCCGCAGCGGACCGCACCGAAGGCGTCGTGAACCGGTTACTGGCAGTGCTCGCCGAAGGGGGGCAACTGTTGCGCGAGAATCCCCATGCCGTTGCGTTCGATCGCGCCCTCCGCGTGGAGAGCGCCGGGCACCTCCAGCTCGAGCGCGACAGCGACATGATCTACACAGGTCTACGGACCGTAATAGGTGAGATCATCCGTCAGTCGCACCGAGATGGCGTCTTGAGTGCTGACGCAGACGTGGACGGAACCACCGATGCGATCTTCGCCGTTTTTCAGGGACTGAGCGCTCACGCAGCCACCGCGTCACCCGAGCGGTATCGCGCGACGAGCCACGCTTTGGGACTCCTGATCCAAGGCTCGTTGTTCGGCTCGGCCGATCCTCGGTAGCCGATACCCACTCCCTGCTTACCGCGCGGTCGAGTGGCACGTCCTCCGGCACGCGTACACGCGGTGTACGAGGGTGGGTCCGTCGTATTCCGTCACTGCCGGCCACGTCCGCGCTGCACCAGCCAGGTCGCGAGCGCCACGAAGACCACCGCCCACACCGACAGATTCAGGATCGGAACCCACAGCGGCTCGGACGGCAGCGGGTTTCCGCTGCGGTCGATCAGCACACCTTCGGTCACGGGGTAGCGCGCCAGCGACACATAGCCGTAGAGCGGAGTGAACTTGGCGATGGTCAGCAGCGTGCCCGACAGCGGAATGAAGATGTTGCCGAGGAACGCGAGGATTACCAGGCTGCCGCCGGCAGCGCCGACGGCCGCTTCCGATCGGAAGGCCAGACCGAAGACCAAACCGTAGACGGAAAACACTGCGGCACCGACGAGCACGGCCACCGCGCTGAGGATCCACGCACTCGAGTCGCCGGACGCCCCGGTGAAGACTCCGAGGACGAAGATCAGCCCGATCGGAATGGCCGCGACCACGAGGGCCACCGTTGCTTTCATCGCCACATACGAGGCGTCGGTGAGCGGGGTCAGCCCCAACTGTCTGCCCCAGCCCTGCATCCGCTCGACCGCTGCCGTGCCGCCCACGCCGGTGGTAGCGGTCACCGCGCCGTACGCAGCCATCGAAATCATGATGTACATCGCCACGTTGCCGTTGCCGGCCGACTCGGTCGCGAACGACTGGGACGCACCGAAGATGAGGTAGAAGAACGCGGGCAGCACCGCGATGAAGAAGACGTTGACGTAGTCGCGGAAGGTCCTCCGCAATTCCAGCCCGACGAAAGTGGTGTTCATGCCGTTGCTTTCTGTGTCAGCGCGAGGAAGGCGGTTTCGAGCGAACCACTGACGATGTCGAGGTCGCGGGCATCGAAGCGTACGAGGAGGATGCGGGCCACCGAATCGGAATCCGTTGTCCGGACCTCGATTCTCGGTCCGACCCAGGAGATGTCGGCGACACCCGGGGTCGACGCGAGGACCGCCTGCGCGTCGTCTCGGGACTCCGGTGGTAGTTCTGCGGAGACCAGCCTTCCGGTGGCCCGAGCCCGTATCTCGGCAGTGGGCCCGTCGGCCACGACCCGCCCTCCGGCCATCATGACGATCCGACCGGCGAAGGCGTCCGCTTCTTCGAGATAGTGGGTTGCGAACACGATCGTGCGGCCCCGGTCGGCCTCGGCATGCATGGTGGCCCAGAACTCGCGGCGGGCGGCCACATCCATTCCCGCGGTCGGTTCGTCGAGGACGAGCAGGTCAGGGTCCGGGAGCAGGGCGAGTGCGAAACGAAGCCGCTGTTGTTCTCCGCCCGAGCACTTCGACACCATCCGGCGGGAGAGTGCCGAGAGCCCGGCGCTGTCGAGAACGTCGTCGATGTCGCGGTGGGTGTCGAAAGTCGAAGCGATGATGCGCACGGTTTCACGCACCGTGAGATCGCGTAGCAGTCCGCCGGTCTGCAGGACGGCGGAGACCCGGCCTTCGCGGACGGCCTGCCGCGGAGGTGCACCGAACACGGCAACCGATCCCGAGGTCGGAGTCGTCAGCCCGAGAACCATGTCGAGCGTCGTCGTCTTCCCTGCGCCGTTGGGTCCGAGCAGAGCCATGACCGCACCGCGCCGGACGGTGAGGTCGAGGCCCGACACCGCATGCGCCTCCTCCCCTCCCCGCGCACGGAAGGTCTTGACGACGTCGCGCAGTTCGAGTGCCGGGGCACCTGTGTGTTCCATGGTCGAAGTGTGCACGCAACCGGGCCCGAGCGACATACCCGCTCTCACGAGTCCGAGACGACGGATGTCATGTTCTCGGGGCTCGCTCCTGGTGGACGAGCGCAGTCACGGTGCCGGATCGCCCATCACCGCCCCCTCGCGCCGAGGATCGGCTCCTCCGATCCAACCCGTCTCTTCGCGCTGCAGCGCGCTCAACCCGCTCGACTGCGGCGCGACGGAGACCTCGTGCCCCTTGTCCCGAAGCTGTTGCACGAGCGGGTCCTTCGCGCCGTCGTCGGACGCGTCGACGGCGGGATGTTCACCCCCGACGCCGGTGGCCGGGGTGTTTGCCGCGCCGAACGACACGGCCGAGATCGCTTGCTGCGGGTCGAGCCCCCAGTCCAGCATCCCGACCAGCGTTTTGACGACGAACTGGATGATCACCGATCCACCGGGCGACCCCACAACCATCTGCAGGTCGCCTCGTCGGCCGTCGGATGTCCTGTCGAACACCAGCGTCGGCGCCATCGAACTGCGCGGACGCTTTCCCGGCTCGACCCGATTGGCGGCCGGCAACCCGTCCTTGCCCGTGGGTTCCGCCGAGAAGTCGGTGAGCTGGTTGTTGAGGAGAAAGCCGTCGACCATGTGGAACGACCCGAACGCCGATTCGATGGTCGTCGTCATGGCGGCCACGTTGCCGTAACTGTCGGCGACCGAGATGTGGCTGGTGCCGTGCTCGGGACTCTGCGGCGGCACCCCGAGCGGTACCGGTCCGAAATCGCCCGGCTGCGCGGTGCCCATGCTCTTGCCCGGGTCGATCAGTGCCGCCCGCTGAGAGAGGTACTCGGGGTCGACCAAGGTGTCGAGCGATCCCCCGGGCAGCGGAACGAAGTCCGAATCCGCGACGTACTTGTCGCGGTCGGCGTACGCGAGACGCTCGGCCTCGGAAATCAGGTGCACCGCTTCGGCATTCGGCACTCCCCCGTTCGCGTCGACCTCGGACGGTCCCAGTGTGGCGAGGTCGAAGTTCTCCAGGATGCCCAGAGTGGCCGCGACGGCGGTGCCGCCGGACGACGGGTTCGGCATCCCGCAGATCTCGTGGTCACGGTAGGGCGTGCACAGCGGCGTGCGCTCCTTCGCCTCGTACGAGGCGAGGTCGTCGAGCGTGAGCATTCCCGGTGTTCGCCCACCGGATGCACTTCCGGTCGCCTCGACGATCGACTGTGCGATGTCACCGGTATAGAACGCGTCGGCGCCGTCGGTGGCGATTGCGCCGAGGGTCTTCGCCATTGCCGGATTGGTCAGCGTCGAGCCTACGGCCTTGGGGCTGCCGTCCGGCTCGAGGAAGTACGCGCGAGCCTCGTCGTCGACCGCGAGTTGCTGGGCGGAATCGGCAATGGATTGCGCCATCCGGTCGCTGACGGTCACGCCTCTGTCGGCCAGATCGATGGCGGGAGCGAACAGACTCCGCCACTCCCGGTCTCCGTACTCCGCATGCACCGACTCGAGCATGCGCAGGACACCGGGTACGCCGATCGACCGTCCGCTCGCGCGAGCGTCGGGTTTGGGCTCGGTACGGTCGGTGTCGCTGATCCAGCGAAGGTAGTTCTCGTCGGCCGCACTCGGGGCGGTTTCCCTCCCGTCGAACGCCTGCACCGCACCGGATTCGGCGTCGTAGTACATCAGGAACGCTCCGCCGCCGATACCGGACGACTGCGGTTCGACGAGTCCGAGCACCATCTGTGCCGCGACGAGTGCATCGGCCGCCGTCCCGCCGTCGCGGAGGACCTCGCACGCCACCTCGGTGGAGACCGGGTTGGCGGTGGAGACCGCGAACGATTCGGTACTCACAGCGGTCATGTCGCTGCGGTAGCCGGTGGCGATTTCCGGGTTGGTGGAAATGTCGCCACCCCCGGTCTCCGGCGGCGCTCCACCGGTCAACGGCGTGCCGTTGGGCGTCGCTCCACACACCGCCCCGGGCGCGGCGGTGTTCTCCGAATCACCGTCCGTGCTCGACGCACATCCGCCCACGAGTACGAGTGCCGCCGTCGCAGCCACAGCGGCACGTATTCCCGACCGATTTCTCCCCACCGAGATCATCTTGACGACGGTAGCCGGGGGTCGCGGGATTCACCGGGCAAACGCGACATCCATCTTGTCGGCACCGGGAGTCTGCCCGGAAGGGTCTTGACAGGGCTGTTCCCTGCGGAGGATGGTGTATTCAACCGAAAGGTTGAATAAGGATGGTGGCAGGTGAACGTTGCCGACGCGGACGACGAACTACTCGACCGGGCATTCATGGCCCTTTCCGATCCGATCCGCCGACGCATCGTCGCCCGGCTCAGCCGGGGTCCCGCCACTGTCAACGAACTCGCGGAACCCTTCGCGATCACCACCCAGGCGATCTCGAAGCACATTCAGGTACTCGAGCAAGCCGGGCTCGTCACGCGCACCCGCGATGCCCAGCGCCGCCCCGTTCACCTGAATCCCGCACAGTTGGAGGCGCTGACTTCCTGGATCGACCGGTATCGGTTGACCAAGGAACAGCAGTTCCGCAGCCTCGACTCTGTGCTGGCCGGGGACACGGCCGACACCACAGACCCCCCACCGGGGTGATCCCGCTCCCTGCGAGAGGCATCGTCATGAGCAACCCACTGCACATCAACGTTCCGGACGGCGTTCCGTTCATCGACTACGAGCGCGAGTTCGACTATCCCGTCTCCGAAATCTTCCGGGCGCATCAGGATCCGGCTCTCGTCGCCCAGTGGCTGGGGCCGCGCGGGGTGTCCATGGACATCGACCACTACGACTTCCGTAGCGGTGGCTCGTATCGGTACACCCACAGCGACGACAGCGGTTCGTACACCTTTTCGGGCGTGTTCCACACCGTGCGGGAGAACGAATTCGCCATCCAGACCTTCGAATTCGATCAATTCCGCGACATCGTGAGCATCGAGTTCATGACCTTCGAGGATCTCGGCAACGGCCGCAGCAAGCTCAGCGGCCACAGCGTGTATCCGAGCCTCGAAGCACGCGACGGGATGGCGTCCTCCGGATGGGAGGAGGGCACGCGCGACTGTTACGACCGGATCGAAGAGCTTCTCGCGAAGGCCAGCGCCTGATCATCCGCCCGCAGTGCCCCCACACACCCCCCCGGGAGGCCCCCCCGCGGGGGGGGGCCCCCCCCCGCGCCCCGGATCGAGAGCCGTGCACGACGCGCAGGACCAACGCGGCAGCGGAAGGCCTCGGGACACCCGGTCGAGGCAGAAGTGCCCACTGTGCGGGACAGGCGGGGGTGCCCTCGGGCGCACCCGGTACCGTTTCTGGGGCTACAACAGGCTGCTACCCTTAACTAGAACGGGTTCTAGATTTCGGGGTGTTCCAGAACATCCCGGAACGGGAACACCCGGGGTGGCGCCACTGCTCCCGCACGGTATGCACGAGAGGACGACACACGCCATGACGACTGTCGAGGTGCCCCACGGCTCGCGATCGGTGGTACTCACCGTCTCCGCCGTCGTCGAGGAAACCGCCGACGCGAAGTCGATCGTCTTCGCCGTCCCCGACGAACTCCGCGACAAGTTCGCGTACAAGCCGGGCCAGTTCCTCACCCTGCGGATTCCCAGCGAGCGCACCGGCTCGGTGGCGCGCTGCTACTCCCTCGCGAGTTCACCGCACACCGACGATGCCCCCAAGGTCACCGTCAAGCGCACGTCCGACGGCTACGGGTCGAACTGGCTCTGCGACACCGTCGCGGTGGGCGACACCCTCGAGGTTCTGCCGCCCGCCGGGGTGTTCACCCCCAAGTCCTTCGACCACGACTTCGTGCTGTTCGGGGCAGGCAGCGGTATCACCCCCGTCATCGCGATCCTCAAGTCCGCGCTGACGCAGGGATCGGGCAAGGTCGCGCTGATCTACGCCAACCGTGACGAAGCATCGGTCATCTTCGCCGAGGAACTGCGGATGCTCGCCGAGAAGTACCCGACCCGATTGACCGTCGTCCACTGGCTCGAATCCGTGCAGGGTCTTCCCAGCGCCGACCAGCTCGCAACACTCGCAGCGCCGTACTCCGATCGTGAGGCGTTCATGTGCGGGCCGGGACCGTTCATGGACACCGTGCATCAGGCGCTCTCGAGCATCGGGATGGCGCGGACTCAGGTCCACGCCGAAGTGTTCAACTCGTTGTCCGGCGATCCCTTCGCCGACCACGCGCCCGTCGAGGTCAGCGACGAAGAAGCCGCGGACGCGGCGACCGTCGAGGTCGAACTCGACGGTGAGGTCCACAACCTGACCTGGCCCCGCAAGCAGACGCTCGTCGACATCATGCTCGCCAAGGGCATCGACGTTCCCTACTCCTGCCAGGAGGGCGAGTGCGGATCGTGCGCGTGCACCGTCCTCGAAGGCAAGGTCGAGATGGAGAACTGCGACGTGCTCGACCCGGAGGACATCGAGGCGGGCTACATCCTGGGATGCCAGGCACGTCCGGTCACCGACCACCTCAAGATCGAGTTCTGAGCCGCACGTCGAGGCGTGGCCGGCATCGCCGGGTGCCGCTCACGTCTCGTCAGCGCAACCCGCGGAGCCGGGCGCGTTCCTCCGCGTCGAGATGCTCGGTGGCGTAACTCAGCGCCGTCCGGCCCATCGCGGACGCGTGACGCTCGAGGAAGTCGAGCAGGGCGTCCCGGTCCACGCGTTTGCCGACCTCACGCAGCATCCAGCCTGCCGCCTTCTGGATCAGATCCCGGCGGTCGTCGAGGACACGCTCGGCCATCATGAGCGTCGGGCCGGCCTCTCCCCTCTTGACGAAGGCGAACGTGGCGAGCAGCCCGGCACGTCGCCGCCACAGGTCGGGGTCGTCGATCAGCGTCGTGAGCAACCCGGCATCGGCCGGATTCGCGTGGATCCATTCACCCACGATGTGATCGGACGAGGCGTCGACGAGATCCCAGTTGTTCACCCGTCCGCAGCGGAGAGCGTCGAGGTATACCTCGACCACCCGGCGACGTGAAACCGGGTCGCGCATATACCTGTCCACGAGGATCAGCAGGCCGGCGAGACGGTGTTCGTGGACAGCGCTGTCCAGAAGGAGACGCGACTCCTCGATCGGCAGGTCGCGGAACTTCCGGACCACGGCACGGGTCTGCGGCACCCGCAGTCCCAGAAAGACGTCGCCCTCGCCGTACTCGCCGGGCCCGGTCTTGAAGAAGCGTCCCATCCCGGCGGCTGCGTCAGGATCGCCGAGGGCGTCGAGCGCCGCGCGAACGTCCTTTGCGGACAGGTCGTCGGTCACGGCCCGAGCCTACGGTCTCGCCGGCGCCGCACGTGTCCGGACGGCCCACGTAGTGCGGAACCTGATGCTTCTACCTCGCAGTCGCGGCAGCGAGCAGTTCCCGTCCAGCGGCGAACGCCTCCGCTCCGGGCGGGAGCGCTCCGCGCTTACCGCTGAGGTACACCTCGACGCGCCCGGAGGCTCCGGAACGGTCGCCGAACTCGCGGGTGCCCGGCTCGTCCGCATCGAGGTCGGCGATACGACGCAGCGTCTGCCTGGCGACCGCTTCGGCGCTGTCGAACAAGCGCACACCCTCCGGAAACCGGGCGAGGATCGAGTCCGCCACCAGGGGGTAGTGGGTGCAGCCGAGGACGATGCCCTCGACGTCGTCCGGAGTGCGCGCCGCGGCATCGGCGATCGCCCGGTCGGCGCCTTCCCGGTCACCCCGGTCGATGGCGTCGGCGAGTCCGTGACATGCGACGCCCACGACCTCGCTGCCGTTCCCGAACTTCTCGATGAGGTCGGCCTGGTAACGACTCGCGGTCGTCGCGGCCGTCGCCCAGATCGCCACCGACGTGCACACGGCCGCGGCAGGCTTGATCGCGGGCACGGTTCCGATCACGGGAACATCGTCACCGAGCGCGGCGCGCACGTCGTCCAGCGCGGTCACCGACGCCGTGTTGCACGGCAGCACCACCGCGTCGGCGCCGCGGTCGACGGCGCGCCGGGCGGTGGTCACCACCCGGTCGGACACCCAGTCGGCCGGTTTCGGCCCCCAGGGAGCGCACTCCGGGTCCATCGACAGCAGCAAGTCGAGATCCGGACGCATCCGGCGCAGCCACGCAGCAGTCGGCAGCAGGCCGAATCCCGAGTCGATGAGCGCAACGATCACCCTACGAATCTAGCCCTTCCCGGTCGCGGCGGTGTTCAGGCATACGGCTTCGAGTGCTCACACGGCCGCGAGCAACTCCTCGATGGGCGCGCCGGCGGCGATCTTCATCCGGGTCTTCATCACCTGCGCGGGCAGCCCGCCACCGACGACACCGACGAGGCGGCCCTCACGCTCGTAGTACGCGAGGAACTTCCGTCCGTCGTCGCGCACCACGTGCACGGTGTCGTCGGCGCGAACCGCACCCAGGCCCTGGATCTTGATGTCGTACTGGTCGCTCCAGAAGTAGGGCACCTGGCCGGCGCCCCCGGACTCCCCCGTGACGATCTTCTTCGCGAGCACGGTGGCCTGCTCGCCCGCACTGGTCCAGTGCTCGACACGTTTGCGGGCACCACCGGGAACCTGCCACGACGCGACGTCGCCGACGGCCCAGACGTGCGGCGCGGCCGCCTTGCCCGTGTCGTCGCACACGACCCCGTTGTCCAGTTCGATCCCCGAGCCCTCGAGCCACTCGGTGACAGGCACCGATCCGATACCCAGCACGACGAGATCCACGTCGATCTCGGTGCCGTCCCCGAGCACGGCAGAGGTGACGTGGCCGTCGCCGCGCAGTTCGGCGAGCCCGACTCCTGCACGCAGGTCGACTCCGGCGTCGGTGTGCAGTCGTGCCACGAGGGAACCGACCTCGGTGCCGAGCACCGACGCGAGCGGCGTCGGCTGCGGCTCGAGCAGGACGACGTCGACGCCCAGTGCCCGCAGGCTGGCGGTGACCTCGCATCCGATGAATCCGGCGCCGACGACCAATGCCCGCACGCCGGGGACGATCGCGGCCCGCAAGGCGCGGCTGTCGTCCACCGACCGCAGGACGTGGACGCCGTCGAGATCGGGCAGGCCCGGGATGCGCCGTGCTCGCAGACCCGTGGCGACGACCAGCTCGTCGTAGGCGAGTTCGGTGCCGTCGGCGAGTGTCACGGTGCGGGCGTCGGTGTCGACCGAGCGTGCGGCGGCGCCGAGCCGCAGGTCGATGCGCTGCTCGTCGAAGAACTCGGCCGGGCGCAGCGTGGTGTCCTCCCGCTCGCCGCGGATGACATCCTTCGACAGCGGGGGCCGGTCGTAGGGCAGGTGGCCCTCGTCGTCGAGCAGAACGATCTCGCCCTCGTACCCCGCGCGTCGCAACTCCTCCGCGGTTCGCACACCCGCGAGTCCGGCTCCTGCTATTACGATCCGTTCGACTGCCACCTGGTACATCCTCCTCATCGCGGCGTGACCTCTGCCACCCGTGTGCGTGCACTCTTCATACCAAACGCACGTACAGGGCTGAACAGCGCGCCGATCCCGGCAACACCGAAATACCCCGCAGCACAACACGGTGGCGGTCCTGCCCGGCATATCACCCTCACCGGGCGGATAATGATGGACAACGCACGGCCCGCACGTTCCCCACGACCCACACGGCACGAGGAGCACTCATGACCAGCGACAGCGGCGCAGGAATCAGCCGCATCCAGTTCGGTACCGGTTCGTTCTCCGGTCCCCTCGACAGCCAGGGTCGGACAATCATCGCCGACGCGGTGGTCGCCAAGATCGCAGGCATCGCGACACGCGAGGTCAGCGGCGTGTTCGACGTCGGGGCGGGGACCGCCCGGGTGGTGGGCGCCTTGCGCGACCGCATCCCGGGAGCACGAATCAACCACGGGCAGGGCGTCGCGGTCGAGGTCGGCGAGAAACAGGCAGCGATCGATATCGGCATCGTCGCGGAGTACGGCGTGGCGCTCCACGAGCTGGCGATCGCGATCCGGCACAACGTGATCACGGCCGTCGAACGCATGACCGGTCTCGAGGTCACGGAAGTCAACATCACCGTCTTCGACGTGGTGCTGTACGACGAGGCGGCAGCAGCCGACGAGCTCAAGCCTCGAGTGCAGTGACCTCGTCTCCCGGCGCGGACCCCCGTACGCATCCCGACCCCGAGGTCGCAGACCTCGTCGCCGAGATCGTCACGGGTGTCGCAGGCGTCGCCGGGCTCAACAGCGGCCCGTTCGGATCGGTCGCGACCTACCTGCCGGGACGCCGGATCCCCGGGATCCGGCTAGGACCCGAGGGGTGCGCCGTGCACATCACCGCGGAATACCCCGCCGATCTGCCGGCCCTCGCCGACACCGTGCGAGCGCTCGTCGAAGCGGTCGTCGGCCCTCCGGTGCATGTGACGATCGAAGACGTCCACCTCGAACAGAAACAGGTGTCCCCGTGAACCACACTCCCACCGGCAACACCGCGGTCGGCCTGATCGCCGGTCTCCTCCTCGCTCTTGCCGGGATCTTCGGGGGCGTCAGCGGACTGCTGTTCGCGGTCCTTCTCGGCGCGCTCGGTGCCGCAATCGGTGCACACCGGGACGGTCTGCTCGACCTCGGTGCGATTCTGCGGAGCCGCGGCCGTGGCTGATGGCGTCCCCACGGAGACCGGGCCACTGCCGGGCTCCACGCTCGACGACATCGACACGGTCGGGAACCGCGGCACCCTCGTCATCAAGGACCGCGCAGTCGAACGCATCGCCGCGTCGGCCGCACTCCAGGTTCCCGGCGTGGTCCGGCACACCGGCAACCTGAGTCTGCTCACGGGCCGGGAACTTCCTCGTGCCGATGTGACCACCGGCGGACGGGCGGTCGCGGTGAATCTCTTCATCGCCGCCGAATGGCCTTACGACGCAGCGGCACTGACGCGGAGGGTGCACGACGCCGTCGCGCGTCACCTGCACGACTACACGGGCCTGCACGTCACCGAACTGAACGTCCTCGTCGCCGCGACGCCCCAGGCACACGACGACGAACCGGCCGAGCAATCCGTGCCTGTCGAGTACCTCGAATCGGACATCGTCGCTCACACCGAATCCCGCGCACGGATACCGGTCGTGCAACCGCTGCCCCCGCTCGCGACCCCGGCGGCGGCGCCGGCCGCGGCGCTCATCGCGATCGGTGCGCTCGGACTCTCGTTCGTCGCCGCCCGCGAACTTCTCATCGTGCGCGGCACCTACGCCGGAGCGCCGTGGCTCCGCAACGCGTTCGAGTGGTTCGGCAGGCTGCACTGGGAACCGTGGATCGGTCCGGTGGCCGCGGTGCTCGTGCTGCTCGGTGCCGCGCTGCTGTTCGCGGCGATCAAGCCACGGCGACGCACCCACCTCCCGCTCCGAGTCTCCGGTCCCGTCGACACGGTGTGGATGCGGCGTACCGACGTCGCCCGCATGTGCAGTGCCCGGGCGTCGGCGCTCCCCGGTGTACGCACCGCGCGGACTGTGGTCGATCGCCGGCGCGCGGTGGTGCGGATAGTCGCCGACCCCGAAGTACCGGTCGCCGACCTCACCGCGACCGTGCGCGCCGAGGTCGAACCGAATCTCTCGCTTCTCGCCGATCCCCTTCCACTGATCGTGAAGATCACCCCCGCAGAGACGCGGGCGAACGCCGTGGGAGGAACGCGCCGATGAAACTCCGTACGGTGCTGGCCAACCGTTTCTTCGCACTCGTGACGGGCTTCGCCCTGCTCGGAATCGGCGCGTTCGCGCTCGCCTGGCTGTGGGAAGTGCCCCTCGCGCGAGACCGGCTCTCGCAACTCGACCGGCCACGCGTCATCGACGTTCCCGACCAGGACTGGTGGACACCCGCACTGTGGACCGTGTTCGCCGTGGGAGCCGCGATCGGCATCGTCCTGCTCGTGGTGAATCTGTCGCGCCGTCGCACCTCGACGGTGCAACTGTTCGACGAGGTGACGGACGCGACGCTCGGTGTGGAACTGGGCCCGGTCGCGGAGGGCGTGGCACGCGAACTCGCCGGGCTTCCGGGCGTGCGGTCGGCGCGCGGCCGCGCGGTGGTGGAACGTCACCTGCCCACGCTGTCGGTGGTCGTGCATGCCGAGCCGGGAATCGACGTCGCCGAGTTCACCGCGCACGCCGAGGACACCGCGGAACGCGCCGCGTGCGCACTCGGCGGTGCCAGGGTGGCGACGCAGGTGCTGCTGCATCTCGATCCGCCGCATTCCGAACACGACTGACGGCACCCGCCGGCCGCATCGCCCACCGGTCCTGAAACGCCGAACGGCGTCCACCCCGAAGGGTGGACGCCGTTGGCGTCAGTGAGAACTAGCTCACTTGATGATCTTCGTGACGCGACCGGCGCCGACGGTACGACCACCCTCGCGGATAGCGAAGCGAAGGCCCTCGTCCATGGCGATCGGCTGGATCAGCTTGACGGACATCTCGGTGTTGTCACCGGGCATAACCATCTCGGTGCCCTCGGGAAGGGTAACAACGCCCGTCACGTCCGTGGTACGGAAGTAGAACTGCGGACGGTAGTTGTTGAAGAACGGCGTGTGGCGGCCGCCCTCTTCCTTGTTGAGGATGTAAGCCTGGCCCTCGAACTCCGTGTGGGGAGTCGTGGTGCCGGGCTTGACGACGACCTGGCCACGCTCGACGTCCTCGCGCTTGATGCCGCGGACGAGGAGGCCGACGTTGTCGCCCGCCTGGCCCTGATCGAGCAGCTTGCGGAACATCTCGATACCGGTGACCGTGGTCTTGGTCGAGGTCTCCTTGATGCCGACGATCTCGACCTCTTCGTTGACGTTGACAACGCCACGCTCGATACGGCCGGTGACGACCGTGCCGCGGCCGGTGATCGTGAAGACGTCCTCGACGGGCATGAGGAACGGCTTGTCGGTCTCGCGGACCGGGTCCGGGATGGAGTCGTCGACGGCCTGCATGAGGTCGACGATCGACTGAACCCACTTCTCGTCACCCTCGAGTGCCTTGAGAGCAGAGATCGGGACGACGGGAGCGTTCTCGTCGAACTCCTGCGAAGCGAGGAGCTCGCGGACCTCCATCTCGACGAGCTCGAGGATTTCCTCGTCGTCGACCATGTCGGCCTTGTTCAGCGCGACGAGGATGTACGGCACGCCGACCTGGCGAGCGAGCAGCACGTGCTCACGCGTCTGGGGCATCGGGCCGTCGGTTGCAGCCACGACCAGGATTGCGCCGTCCATCTGGGCGGCACCCGTGATCATGTTCTTGATGTAGTCCGCGTGACCCGGGGCGTCGACGTGCGCGTAGTGACGCTTCTCGGTCTGGTACTCCACGTGGGAGATGTTGATCGTGATGCCACGAGCCTTCTCCTCGGGAGCCTTGTCGATCTGGTCGAACGCGAAGCTCTCGTTCAGGTCCGGGAATTTGTCTGCCAGCACCTTGGTGATGGCGGCCGTCGTGGTGGTCTTGCCATGGTCGACGTGACCGATGGTGCCGATGTTCACGTGCGGCTTGGTCCGCTCGAACTTCGCCTTAGCCACTGGAATGTCCTCCTGGACTGTTGTTGCTTGCAGTATGCAGCAGTGCGGTTTGTATTACTTGGTCGTGCAGGTGACCGAGGGGATAACCCGAAGGCTACTCGCCGGTCGCCTTGGCGATGATTTCCTTCGAGACGTTCGACGGAACCTCTGCGTAGGAATCGAACACCATGGAGAAGTTCGCGCGGCCCTGGGTCTTCGACCGAAGGTCACCGATGTAACCGAACATCTCCGAGAGCGGAACCAGCGCCTTCACGACACGGGCACCACTGCGTTCCTCCATGGCCTGAATCTGGCCACGGCGGGAGTTGAGGTCGCCGATCACTTCACCCATGTAATCCTCGGGGGTGGTGACCTCGACAGCCATGAGCGGTTCGAGGATGACCGGAGCAGCCTTGCGAGCCGCTTCCTTCAGGGCCTGCGAGCCGGCGATCTTGAACGCCATTTCGGACGAGTCGACGTCGTGGTACGCACCGTCGAGGAGCGTGACCTTGACGTTCACCAGCGGGTAGCCGGCGAGCACGCCGTACTGCATCGCGTCCTGCGCACCCGCGTCGACCGACGGGATGTACTCGCGGGGCACACGACCGCCGGAGACCTTGTTCTCGAACTCGTAGGTCGCGCCGTCTTCGCCGCGGAACGGCGCGAGGGCGATGATGACCTTCGCGAACTGGCCGGAGCCACCGGTCTGCTTCTTGTGCGTGAACTCGAGCTTCTCGACCGGCTTGGTGATCGTCTCGCGGTACGCGACCTGCGGCTTGCCGACGTTAGCCTCGACCTTGAACTCGCGACGCATGCGGTCGACGAGGATGTCGAGGTGGAGCTCGCCCATACCGCCGATGACGGTCTGGCCGGTCTCCTCGTCGAGCTCGACCGAGAAGGTCGGGTCCTCTTCGGCGAGCTTCTGGATCGCGGTGCCCAGCTTCTCCTGGTCGGACTTGGTCTTCGGCTCGATCGAGACCTGGATGACCGGGTCCGGGAACGTCATCGACTCGAGGACGATCGGGTTCGCCTGGTCGCACAGGGTGTCACCGGTCGTGGTGTCCTTCAGGCCGATCATCGCGTAGATGTGGCCGGCCACGGCCTCGTCGACCGGGTTCTCCTTGTTGGCGTGCATCTGGAAGAGCTTGCCGATGCGCTCCTTCTTGCCCTTGGTGGCGTTGAGCACCTGGGCACCCGGATCGATACGACCCGAGTAGACGCGCACGAAGGTGAGCTTGCCGAAGAACGGGTGCGCCGCGATCTTGAACGCGAGAGCCGAGAACGGCTCGTCCTTGCTCGGCTTACGAGTGAGGATGGTCTCCTCGTCGTTCAGCTTGTGACCCTCGACCTCGCCGATGTCCAGCGGAGTCGGCAGGTAGTCGATGACAGCGTCGAGCATGGGCTGGATGCCCTTGTTCTTGAACGCGGTGCCACAGATGACCGGGTACAGCTCGGAGGCCACGGTGAGCTTGCGGATGGCGCCCTTGATCTCGTCGACCGTGAGCTCTTCACCGCCGAAGTACTTCTCCATGAGCTCTTCGTCGGACTCGGCAACCGTCTCGAGAAGCTTCTCGCGGTATTCCGCAGCCAGCTCGACGAGATCGGCGGGGATCTCCTCGATCGTCGGCGGAGTGCCGATCTCGGTGACGCCACGCCACGTCAGCGCACGCATCTCGACCAGGTCGACGACGCCGTCGAAGGCATCCTCGGCACCGATCGGGAGCTGCAGGACCAGCGGCTTCGCGCCGAGACGGTCGATGATGGTCTGCACGGTGAAGAAGAAGTCCGCGCCCATCTTGTCCATCTTGTTGACGAAGCAGATGCGCGGAACGTCGTACTTGGCAGCCTGGCGCCAGACCTGCTCGGACTGGGGCTCGACGCCTTCCTTGCCGTCGAAGACGGCAACGGCGCCGTCGAGGACGCGCAGGGACCGCTCGACCTCGACCGTGAAGTCGACGTGGCCGGGCGTATCGATGATGTTGATCTGGTTGTTGTTCCAGAAACAGGTGACGGCGGCGGAGGTGATGGTGATACCACGCTCCTTCTCCTGCTCCATCCAGTCGGTGGTCGAAGCACCGTCGTGGGTTTCACCGATCTTGTAGTTCACACCGGTGTAGAAGAGGATGCGCTCTGTCGTGGTGGTCTTGCCGGCATCGATGTGCGCCATGATGCCGATGTTGCGGACCTTGTTCAGGTCGGTCAGCACTTCCTGTGCCACAGGTAACCCCGCTCGTAGCTAGTGTCGGTCCTTTTGTGCGGACCCATGTTCTTGTGTTGTCAGCCGGCCTTTACGGGACCGACACAGTTGTGCGAGCAGCCGATCGGGAGGTCCGGATCACGGTGCCTCCCGATCGGCCTCGACTCACCAGCGGTAGTGCGCGAACGCCTTGTTGGCTTCAGCCATCTTGTGCGTGTCTTCGCGACGCTTCACAGCGGCACCGAGGCCGTTGCTCGCATCGAGGAGCTCGTTGGCGAGGCGCTCCACCATGGTCTTTTCACGACGCTGACGTGCGAACGTGACCAGCCACCGAAGTGCGAGGGTGGTGGAACGGCCGGGGCGAACCTCGACCGGCACCTGGTAGGTGGCACCACCGACGCGGCGGCTACGAACCTCGAGGGCGGGCTTGACGTTGTCGAGCGCGCGCTTGAGGGTGACGACCGGATCGGTACCGGTCTTCTCACGTGCCTGCTCAAGCGCCTGGTAGACGATGCGCTCTGCAGTGGACTTCTTGCCGTCCATCAGGATCTTGTTGACCAGCTGGGTGACCAGCGGGGACCCGTAAACCGGGTCGGCGATCAGTGGACGCTTGGGAGCGGGACCCTTACGTGGCATCAGGCCTTCTCCTTCTTCGCTCCGTAGCGGCTACGGGCCTGCTTGCGGTTCTTGACACCCTGGGTGTCGAGCGAGCCGCGGATGATCTTGTAGCGGACACCGGGAAGGTCCTTCACACGACCGCCACGCACGAGCACCATCGAGTGCTCCTGGAGGTTGTGGCCTTCACCCGGGATGTACGCGGTGACCTCGACAGAGCTGGTGAGGCGCACGCGGGCGACCTTACGAAGAGCCGAGTTCGGCTTCTTCGGGGTGGTGGTGTACACGCGAGTGCACACGCCGCGACGCTGCGGGCTGCCCTTGAGGGCCGCGCTCTTGACCTTGACGGTCTTGTCGCGGCGGCCCTTACGGACCAGCTGATTGATGGTTGGCATTAACCGGCTTTCTTCGTTGTCTGGAGCTGCTCACACGAGCAACACTGGCTGTTCTGAAATTAGGGATCCATCGGTTGGGACAAGAGAGCTAGCTGCCCCTCACTCGCCCCTCGTGTGCACACGAGGTCGGGTGTGTCGCGTACCCCCACACAGGCAGCCGGGAACTCGTAACTGCAGACTTCTACAGACGACGCGCACGGCACTACCTCGCATAGGCACACAGACCGGTCCGGGCTTGCCGGACACGACCCACAACGATACCCGGCTGGCGAGCATCAGGTCAAAGTGAGGTAGGCAACCGAGGACCCGCTCGACCCTGGTCGGCCCCAGCCACGGTCAGCTGCTGAGGTTCAAGGTGAGCCGTGCCAAGGTAGCAGCGGCCTCGCAGGGGTCCGGCCCACCGCCCTGGTACTGCACCCACCAGCCGAAGATACCGGTCGTCGAGGCACCCGAACTCACCCCGCACGACGACGGGTCGTCGGGCCGGCGCATCTGCAGCGCCCGTCGTCCCTCCACCGTGGTGTTCTCCACCGTGTACCCGAGGTGTTCGGCAGCGGAGCGCTCGCGGTCGAGCGAGCCCGTCTCGAACCAGTTGAACGTGACCTTCACGACGCCGCCGGGCCCGTCGCCCTCCCACCGGCAGATCGCTCCGAAGAACCCCCGGTACACCGCTTCGGCTCCGACCGCCTCGGCGATCTGCGGGTCCGCGACCGCGTCGCACTCGGTGAGCAGCCGGGTGAATTCCTCGGTGTTTCCGCCGCCACCCGCACCTTCCTGCACCGCGCGGCCCTCGATGGTCCGGGAGCATCCGGTGAGCACCGTGGCGCAGACCACCAGCGCTGCCATGCCGGCGCCGAGACGACGACCGGCCGGCCGGAGCGGGACCCGGCGCATCACTGCTGCGCCCTGTCGACGCTGGTCTCCGCGAGGCTGCGAGCGACCGCACATGCGTCGGCCGCGGGCGGGAAGTTCCCGTAGGAGACGGACCAATGGATGAAGTCGCCGCCGAACTGCACCCCGATCTCGCACAGGGTCGTCTGCCCGTCCAGCGACTGGGACGAACCCAGGAAGCCGGGATTGCCCCCGACCTCGACATCCGTTGCAGGACGGCCGATCAGATCGGACCCGGCCCGTTCCCTGCCGATCGGACTTCCCCGGTACCAGCTGAAACTCACGCTCGGCCCACCCACGAAGAGTTCCCACTCACAGCCGACGGAGTTGCGGGTGACAGACGAGAACGGACCGAGCGCGAACGCATTCGCCACCTCGTCGTCGGTCAGCGACCCGCACTCCCCGAAAAGCGGGCCCGGCTCGGTCACAGCCGATGTCGTCGAGGTCTGCACCTGGTCTGCGGCATCGTCGCCGGAGCCGCATCCGGCCGCGACGAGCATCGCCAGGAATGCCAGGGCCGCCGTCGCCGCTCTGCTACCGGTCCGCTCGAAGGACATGGCCGAGACACTACCGAGCCGCAGGGCCTGCTGCGCGCCGACGCCGGGCGTCTTCCAGCACGGTGTCGAGCTGGGCCGCCCAGTGCCTGACGATCTCGCGGCGTCGCACCGAGTCGTCGGTGAGGACGTCGGCCAGGCCGAGGCCACGGGCGAGGTCCAGAGTCGCCTGCACCATGCGGTGCACCACCGGATCGGAGTCGTCCGCGCCGAGTTGTTCGACAGCCACCTTGTGCGCGACCCGGCCGAAACGCTCCTCGAGCGGGAGAAGGCGTTCGCGCAGCGCGGGATCCGCCGCCGCGGCGGTCCAGACCTGCAACGCCGCGTTGAACAGATTGCCGGTGTACTGCTCGACGAGACGTGACACGACCGCCTCGGTGCGAGCGCTGCCGGGCGGCACGTCGGGCGTCTCGTTCCGGGCGCGTTCCATCCGGCTGTCGAACATGAAATCGAGAGCAGCCGTGATGAGATCCTCACGGGTGGGGAAATGGTGCTGGGTCGCCCCGCGCGACACTCCGGCGCGTTCCGCGACGACGCCGACGGTGGTCGCCGCCCAGCCGAACTCGGCCAGGCAATCTATCGTGGATTCGAGCAGGCGCAGACGCGTCGCTCGACTGCGGTCCTGCTTGGGTTCGCGCGTCACCCGTCCTCCTCGATCCTCGCCCCGCAGGGATGCCCGCCGGAGAGCATTCGGCGCCCGGAACGCCGCCTCGATGTCCCACGACCCGACGGAATGAGATCACGTCGAGACCGTACGAACGTAGCCTGCCCGAACAGCGGGACGACGCACCGGACGAAAGGGAAACCCACGTGGCGACGATTGTCAGGCGCGAAGACTATTTCACCGCCGCCCTCGACATTCTTGCGACGCACGCCCACGCGGGACTCAAGCAGGCACGCCTGTGCGCACACCTCGAGGTCACCACCGGGTCGTTCTACAACTACTTCGCGAGCTGGGCCGATTTCGAGAAAGAGTTCCTTCAGAACTGGCTCGACAGGCAGACCCTGCAACTGGCCGAGACCGCACGGCTCGAAGGTTCTCCCCGGCGCCGGCTCGAGATGCTCATCGACTTCGCATGCAAGCTTCCGCATCCCGCCGAATCGGCGATCCGGGGCTGGGCGTACAGCGATCACGCCGTGCGCGACATCCAGGCCCTCGTGGACCGGCAGCGATTCGACGTGGTGGCCGAGTCCACCGCCGCGATCCTCGGCCCGGGGGACGACGCGCACAGATTCGCGCATCTCGCGATGTTCGCCCTGATCGGTTATCAGCAAACTCTTCCCGCTCAGGACGTCTCCGTCCTGCGATGGTCGCTGAACCGGGTGTTGTCGCAGGTACTCGAGGATGTCGTCGACACCCGGTGACGGATCACCGCCGCAGAAGATCCTCGAACTGTTCACGCCACACCACGAGATTCGGGTCCGCGTCCGGATCGCGGGGATCGATCGCATAACCGAGGGCGATCCCCCGCATGCTGCTGTAGACGAGATCGCGCACCACGCGGTAGCGCGGGAGCCCGACGAAGTCGCTGCCGAAGAACCGATCGGTCTGCGCCTTGATCATTCCGCCGAGAGTCCGTTCGAGCGGTATCAATTCGCGGCGGAGTTCTTCGTGGGAGCGGGCCGCGAGCCACAGTTCCATCGAGGCCCAGAAATACGGCTGCCGGAAGTGCAGCCACATCAGGTCCACCGCCAGCGCGACCCGCGCGACCGGGTCGTCGGGCCACTCCTGGTCGTGCCCGAGATCCTGGACGCGCTGCGCCGCAAGGTGATGCACCGACGCGACCAGAAGCGAATCGCGACTGGGGAAATGGTGCAGGAGCCGACCGCGCGAGACACCCGCCGCGGCCTGGATACGGACGGTGGTGGCGTTCGAGTATCCGTGCTCGACCAGCACGGACACAGCGGCATCCAGGATGGTGACGCGGGTGGCACGGCCGCGTTGCTGCTCCGCGCGTCGACGGGGCTCGCTCGGCGCACTCATCATGCCGACCAGCGTAGGGGCCGGCATCCCTCACCGTCCCGGGGACCACGACGGGGGCCGTTTCTGCAGAAAGGCGGTGACGCCCTCCACCGCTTCGGCCGATCCGAACAACCGCGCGGACTGCGCGGCCAGTCCCTCGGCGTATCGATCGAAATCGTCGAGCATCCGCATGGTGAGCAAGTGCTTCGACTCCGCGAGGCCCTGCGGGGAGCACCCCCGCAGATCCGCGATCACGTCTGCTGCCCGCGTCGCCGGATCCTCGGACACGAGCGTGACGAGTCCGTGTGCCGCCGCGTCCTCCGGCCCGAAGCGTTCTCCGGTGAGGAAGTAACGGCCCGCGGCGCGCGGCGTCATTTTCGGCAGAACGGTGAGCGAGACGATCGACGCCGCCAGGCCGAGCCGGGCCTCGGTGAGTGCGAACGTCGCGCGGGACCCCGCGACGACGATGTCGCATGCTGCAACAAGACCCATTCCGCCGGCACGGACATGGCCGTCGATCACACCGACCACCGGCTTGGGCAGTTCGAGGATGCCGCCCCCCCCCCCCCCCCAGGGGGGGGGGGCCCGCCCCGGCCCCCCGGCGCGGCCGCCCCGCGGGCCCCCCCCCCGCGCCGCCCGCCCCCGCCCCCCCCGCCCCCCCCCCCCCCCCCCCCCCCCGCCTCGTCCGGACTCCCCGAGGACTCGCCGAGATCGGCGCCGGCACAGAAGGTTCCACCCGTATGGGTGAGAACCACCGCCCGCACGGCGGTGTCACTCGCGGCCGCATCGAGGCCGGCGCGTAGCTGGTGCACCATCGCGGACGAGATCGCGTTGCGGTTGTGCGGCGAATCGAGCGTGAGCGTCGCTGCGCCCTCCGCCACCGAGTACCGCACGACCGGGGCCGGCGCGTGCCCGGCGATATCGGGGTCCGGCATCTCGCCTCCTAGTACGACCGCGGCAGCCCGAGCGAATGCTGGGACACGAAGTTGAGGATCATCTCCCGGCTCACCGGCGCGATCCGCGCGATGCGTGCCGCCCCGAGCATGGCGGACAGTCCGTACTCGCGGGTCAGGCCGGCACCACCGTGCGTCTGGATCGCCTGGTCGAGCGAGCCGATCGCCGCTTCCGCCGCGGCGTACTTGGCCATGTTCGCGGCTTCGGCAGCACCGAAATCGTCACCGTTGTCGTAGAGCACGGCGGCCTTCTGCATCATCAGTTTGGCGAGTTCGATCTCGATCTTGCGCTGCGCCAGCGGATGCGCGATGCCCTGGTGCGCACCGATCGGAGCCTTCCAGACGGTGCGTTCCTTCGCGTACCGCACCGCCGAGTCGATCGCGAAGCGGCCCATTCCCACAGCCATCGCCGCACCCATGATGCGTTCGGGGTTCAGGCCCGCGAACAACTGCATCAGTGCCGCTTCCGGCTCGCCGACCAGTGCCGTCGACGGCAGCCGCACCTGGTCGAAGAACAGGCTGAACTGGTAGTCCGGCTCGATGATGTCCATCTCCATCGGGGTCTTGACGAACCCCGGGGTATCGGTCGGCACGATGAACAGTGCGGGCCGCAGTTTGCCGGTCTTGGCGTCCTCGGTGCGGGCGACCACCAGCACCGCGTCGGCCTGGTCGACGCCCGAGATGTAGACCTTGCTGCCCGAGAGAATCCAGTCGTCCCCGTCGCGCGCCGCGACGGTGGTGATCTTGTGCGAGTTCGATCCGGCGTCGGCTTCGGTGATACCGAATGCCATGATCCTCGAGCCGTCGGCGAGACCCGGTAGCCACTCCTGCTTCTGGTCGTCGGTCCCGTACTTGGAGATGATCGTGCCGCAGATGGCGGGCGAAACCACGACCAGCAACAGACCGGCGCCCTTCGCCGACAGTTCTTCCTGCACGAGCGCCAACTCGTAGATCCCGGCACCGCCGCCGCCGTATTCCTCGGGAAGGTTGACGCCGAGGAACCCGAGCTTGGCCGCTTCGTTCCACAGTTCGGTGAGCGGCTCGTGCCGGCGCGACTTGGGCAGCACGTAGTCGACGTAGTTGTAACGCTCCGCGAGTGCTGCGACGGAGGCGCGCAGTTCCTTCTGTTCTTCGGTTTCGATGACGCTCATGAGATCTCTCCGGGGGTACGAGGGTGTTCGGACGGGGCTGGAATTGTGGATATTTCGGACGGGTCTGTGGCGGGTCGCGCGGGTGCGTCGCCGGTCGTGACGACGGCGAGGACCGATCCCATCGCCACCTGGGTGCCGATGTCGACCTCCAGGACGGTGAGGGTTCCCGCGACGGGGGCAGTGACGGTGTGTTCCATCTTCATGGCTTCGAGCCACAGCACCGGCTGTCCGGCGGTGACGGTGTCGCCCACGGCAGCGCCGAGCCGTATCACCGAGCCGGGCATCGGTGCCAGCAACGATCCGGTCGGCACCACGGCCGCAGCGTCGGTGAATCGCGGAATCGCGCGCAGGCAGACCGGGCCCAGCGACGAGTCGACGTGCACGACGTCGCCGTACCGCGCGACCTCGAACTCGCGACGGAGTCCGTCGATGTCGAGGACCACGCGGTGCGGGTCGTATGCGAGAACCCGGACGTCGTCGACGGCATCGGTCATGAGTCCGTCGCGACCGAACCGGTAGCGGATCTCGTGCTCGTCCCGGTCGCCCGCGTACGTCTTCACCTGGAACGACGACGCGAGATTACGCCACCCTCCGGGCAACGTCCTTGCGACGGTAGCAGATTCGCGATTGGCCGCTGCGTCGGCGAGGGCGGCGACGAGGGCCCCGACCCGTTCGGACCCGGCATCGGCCAGCGGCGCGGCGAGCACCGCCAGATCATGGGTATCGAAGAATGCGGTGTCGGTGTCTCCGGCGAGGAATGCGGGGTGCCTGAGCACGCGTACCAGGAGATCACGGTTCGTCCTCGGTCCGTGCAGCCGCGCATCGGCCACGGCGCGCGCGAGCATGCGTGCCGCGGCAGCCCGCGTCGGCGCCCAGGAGATCACTTTCGCGAGCATCGGGTCGTAGTGCACTCCGATATCGGAGCCGTCGACCACGCCCGCATCGACCCGAATCCCCGGTGTACGCAGCGGTGCGAACTCCTCGGTCGCGGCCGGCACGGCGAACCGGTGCAACACGCCGGACTGGGGTTGCCAGTCGTGGGCGGGGTCCTCCGCGTAGAGACGGACCTCGATCGAATGACCCGAGGGCAGAGGCGGTTCGGATGCGAGTTCCCCACCGGATGCGACATCGATCTGCAGCCCCACCAGATCCACACCGGTCGTGCATTCGGTGACCGGATGTTCGACTTGCAGGCGGGTGTTCATCTCGAGGAAGTAGAACTCTCCCGTGTCGGATCCCTGTGCGGGACCGGACGCAAGGAATTCGACGGTTCCGGCACCTTCGTACCCGATCGCCGTGGCCGCGCGCCGGGCTGCGTCGAACACTGCGTCGCGCATGCCCTCGGTCGCCTCGACCAGTGGCGACGGTGCCTCTTCGACGACCTTCTGATGGCGTCGCTGTACCGAGCATTCGCGTTCGCCGAGCGTCCATACGGTGCCGTGCCGGTCGGCGAGAATTTGCACTTCGATGTGGCGGCCGTGTTCCAGATACCGTTCGCAGAACACTGTGGGATCACCGAAGGCCGCACCCGCCTCGCGACTCGCCGCGGCGAGTTGGGCGGGCAGTTCGTCGAGCGTACGCACGACACGCATGCCCCGTCCGCCGCCTCCCGACGAGGCTTTCACGAGCACCGGCAGGTCGTCGGTGGTGACCGCGCCGGGCTCGAGTTCGGGAAGGACCGGCACGCCGGCCGCGGCCATGATCTTCTTCGCCTCGATCTTCGAACCCATCCGGGCGATCGAGTCGGGCGACGGACCGACCCAGATGAGACCCGCCTCGATCACCTGCCTCGCGAACTCGGCGTTCTCGGAGAGGAATCCGTACCCGGGATGCACAGCATCCGCACCTGCGGCGAGCGCGGCGGCGACGATCGCGTCACCGCGCAGATAGGTGTCGGACGGGCTCGTGCCGGGCAACCGGACCGCGACGTCGGCTTCGCGGACGTGGGGGCTGTGTGCGTCCGCGTCGGAATAGACCGCCACCGTGCCGAGTCCGGCACGACGGCACGTCGCGAACACTCTTCGGGCGATCTCTCCGCGGTTGGCGACCAATACGGTCGTCACGGTGGCGCCGGGGTTGTCGGTCACGGTGTCCTCACATCCGGAAGACGCCGAAGTCACCGGCGCCCTCGATCGGTCCCGATGCGGCTGCGGACAGGCAGAATCCGACCACGTCGCGAGTGTCACGCGGGTCGATGACACCGTCGTCGTAGAGCCTGCCGGACAGGAACATCGGCAGGGACTCGGCCTCGATCTGGTTCTCCACGGCGGCACGCATCGCCTCGTCCGCGGCCTCGTCGACCCCTTGGCCGCGCGCCTGCGCCGCAGCGCGCCCGACAATCGAGATGACCCCCGCGAGCTGGGCACCGCCCATCACCGCGGATTTCGCACTGGGCCAGGCGAACAGGAAACGCGGATCGAATGCGCGGCCGCACATCCCGTAGTGCCCGGCACCGTACGAGGCACCGAGGAGAACAGAGATGTGGGGGACACGAGAATTCGATACGGCGTTGATCATCATCGAGCCGTGCTTGATCATGCCGCGTTCCTCGTACTCGCGCCCCACCATGTATCCGGTCGTGTTGTGCAGGAACAACAACGGCGTGTTCGATCGATTTGCGAGCTGGATGAACTGCGCGGCCTTCTGGGATTCCTCGTTGAACAGCACGCCCCGCGCGTTGGCGAGTATGCCCACGGGATACCCGTGTATCTGTGCCCACCCCGTCACGAGTGACGATCCGTAGAGCGGCTTGAACTCGTCGAAGTCGGAATCGTCGACCACGCGTGCGATCACCTCACGGGGATCGAACGGGATCCGCAGATCGCCGGGAACGATGCCGATCAGGTCCTCCGGCCCGTAGCGGGGATCTCTCACATCAGGTTTCGGGTCCGGTCCGAGCCGCGCCCACTCGAGCCGCCGGACGATGTCGCGGCCCAGTCGGATGGCGTCTTCCTCGTCGACCGCCAGGTAGTCGGCCAGGCCGCTGACGCGGGCATGCATCTCGGCGCCACCGAGCGTCTCGTCGTCGGATTCCTCGCCGGTGGCCATCTTCACCAGTGGGGGTCCGGCGAGGAAGACCTTGGATCGTTCCTTGATCATCACGACGTGGTCGGACATGCCCGGCACGTACGCACCCCCGGCGGTGGAGTTGCCGAATACCAGCGCGATCGTGGGGATGCCCGCCGCGGACAGGCGCGTGAGGTCGCGGAACAACCGCCCGCCGGGAATGAAAACCTCCTTCTGCGTCGGCAGGTCCGCACCCCCCGACTCGACGAGGTTGATCATGGGAAGTCGATTCTGGAGCGCGATATCGTTGGCGCGCAGAGTTTTCCGCAGCGTCCAGGGGTTGCTCGTACCGCCGCGGACGGTGGGGTCGTTCGCCACGATCACGCACTGCACGCCGTGGACGACACCGATGCCGGTCACCGTACTGGCGCCGACGGGGAACTCGGTGCCCCAGGCAGCGAGCGGTGAGAGCTCGAGGAAGGGCGAGTCGGGGTCGATCAGCAGTTCGATGCGCTCACGCGGCAGCAGTTTGCCGCGCTCGTGGTGGCGGCGCACGTACTTCTCCCCGCCCCCGCCGAGTGCTTTTGTGTGCTCGGCGTCGAGTTCGGCGAGCTTGGTGCGCATCGCCTCCGCTGCCGCGCCGTACTGCGACGACGCCACGTCGAGAGTCGACTTCAGGATGCTCACGCGCCGTACCCCAGACGCTTCGCGGCGAGTTCGGTGAGGATTTCGGTGGTGCCTCCCCCGATGCCCAGAATGCGCATGTCGCGGTACTGGCGCTCGACCTCCGATTCGGCCATGTATCCGAGGCCGCCGAACAGTTGCACGGCCTGGTGTGCGACCCACTCCCCCGCCTCGACCGCGGTGTTCTTGGCGAAACACACCTCGGCGATGAGATCGGTGTCGCCCGCCACGGACCGTTCGACGACGTGCCGCGAGTACACCCGCGCGACGTCGATCCGGCGGGCCATCTCGGCAAGGGTGCGCTGCACGGCTTGACGCGTGATGAGCGCACGGTCGAAGGTCTCCCGGTCACGGCACCACGCGACGGTCAGGTCGAGGCAGCGCTGCGCGCTCGCGTACGCCTGCACTGCCAAGCCGATGCGCTCGGACACGAAAGCCTGTGCGATCTGCATGAACCCGGAGTTCTCGGCGCCGACGAGGTTGGCCACCGGAACCCGGGCGTCGACGAAGGACAACTCGGCGGTGTCGGAGGCGCGCCAGCCCATCTTGTCGAGTTTGCGGGAGACGGTGAACCCGGGGGTGTCCTTCTCGATCACCAGGAGCGACACGCCGCCGGCACCGGGACCTCCTGTGCGGACGGCGGTGACGACGAAGTCTGCGCGGCACCCGGACGTGATGTAGGTCTTCGCGCCGTTGACTACGAAATCGTCGCCGTCGCGCACTGCGGTGGTGGTGAGGTGCCCGACGTCGGACCCGCCTCCCGGTTCGGTGATCGCGAGCGAACCGATCATCTCGCCCGCGAGGGTGGGACGCACCCACCGGTCGATCTGCTCCGGGTCTCCGGCAGCGATCAGGTGCGGCAGTGCGATTCCGCACGTGAACAAGGAGGAGAACGCGCCACCGGACGCACCGGCCTCGTGGAACGCTTCGCACACGGTCACCACGTCGGCACCGTCACCACCGGACCCGCCGACGGATTCCGGGAAACCGATACCGAGCAGCCCGACGTCGGCCGTCTTCTTGTGAAGGTCGCGCGGGAGTTCGCCGTCGCGTTCCCAGTCGTCGAGATTCGGCAGGATCTCGCGGCGCACGAAACCGGCCACGGTGGCGCGCAGCGACGTGCGCTCGTCGGTTGTCCAGATGCTCACGCCGAGTCCTCCAGGAGAGTGAGTGGGATGTCCAGGTGTCGGGAGCGCAGCCATTCGGCGAGTCCTTTGGCCTGGGGATCGAATCGGGCCTGGGAGGCGACGCCGCGCCCGAGGATTCCCTCGACCACGAAGTTCACCGCCCGGAGATTCGGCAGCACGTGCCGGGTGACATCGTGCGCTGCCGTCTCGGGAAGCAGGGAGGTGAGCGCGTCGACCGTGAGGGTGTGGACGAGCCAGCGATAGGCGTCGTCGCTCCGTGCCCAGACCCCGATGTTGGCGTCACCGCCCTTGTCTCCGCTGCGCGCGCCCAGAACGGTGCCGAGCGCGGCGCGGCGCGTCGGGCCGGGCGGAAGGGGCTCGGGCAGTGGCGGTTCGGGAACGGGTTCGAGCGTCCGGGTGGTGGCGCTCGGGGAGATGTCGACGCCGCTGCCGTCCGGCAGTACCGCGATGTGCGGCACCTGCTCGGCGGCGACCAGACCTGCCGTGTAGACGCCGAAGGCGCTGCCCGTTCCCGGCGGTGCGGTGACATGGAATCCGGGGTAACTCGCAAGACCGAATTCTACTGCTGTGGACGTGAATCCGCGGCCGACAACGTCGGGGTCCGGATCGCGGACGACGCACCGGAGCACCGCGCTCGCGGTTTCCTCGGTGGTTACGTCGGGGTGGTCGGTGCGGGCGAGGGTCCATTCGAGTTCGGCCGGGCGTGCCGGAAGGTTCGCCTCGATCTGGCGGCGCACGAGCGCGGCCTTCGCCTCGATGTCGAGTCCGGTGAGCACGAACTCCACGGTGTTGCGGAACCCCGCGAGCGCGTTGAGACAGACCTTGAGCGTGGGCGGCGGCGCCTCTCCGCGTACGCCGGAGATACGCACCCGGTCGGGCCCGCCGTCTTCGAGAACCGCGGTGTCGAGGCGGGTGGTCACGTCGGGACCGGCGTACCGGGCGCCGCCGACCTCGTAGAGCAGTTGCGCCGTCACGGTGCCCACGGTGACCGCGCCACCGGTTCCCGGATGCTTCGTGATGGTCGACGAACCGTCGGCTTCGATCTCGGCGATCGGGAAACCGGGCCGGTCGAGGTTGCCGAGTTCGGTGAAGAATGCGTAGTTGCCGCCGGTCGCCTGGGTGCCGCATTCGAGGACGTGGCCCGCGGCAACCGCACCCGCGAGCGCGTCGAAATCGCCCGGTCCCCAGCCGAAGTGGGCTGCGGCGGGGCCGACGGTGACGGACGCGTCGGTCACCCGTCCGGTGACGACGATGTCGGCGCCCGAACGAAGGCACTCCACGATGCCCCACGCGCCGAGATATGCGTTGGCGGTCAACGGCGCGGGCGTGCCGCCGAGGCCCAGTTCGTCGATCCGCGGGAGCAGATCGTCGCCCTCGACGTGAGCCACCGTGACGTCCAGGCCGAGCCGTTCGGCGATGTCACGCAACCGGGTCGCGAGTCCGGCCGGATTGAGACCGCCGGCGTTCGCGACGATGCGGACGCCGTGGTCGAGAGCAAGGCCCATGCATTCCTCGAGCTGTCGTACGAAGGTCTTCGCGTAGCCGAGATCAGGATTCTTCATCCGGTCGCGGCCGAGGATGAGCATGGTGAGCTCGGCGAGATAGTCGCCGGTGAGGTAGTCGAGTTCGCCGCCGTCGAGCATCTCGCGCATCGCGGAGACACGGTCACCGTAGAAACCCGAGCAGTTGCCGATGCGCACGGCGCGGTGACCGTCGCGCACCGGCACGGAGATCACGGAACCGCCTCGCCGGGAGCGCGACCCGGCCCGGGCGGGCCGGCGAACGCCTGCGCGAAGCCGAGCCACTCGTCGGCGTCGGAACCGGTCGCGACGAGCGCGGTGTCGTCGCGGTGGACTCGTTGCGTGACCAGCGAGCAGAAGTCGAGGGCGGGTCCGGTGACGGACTGCTGCGCATCCTCGGGGCCCCAGGTCCATTCGCTCCCGTCGGGCGCTGTGAGTGCGACGCGGAACGGTTCGGCCGGTGGCGTGGCGTCCCGAATGATGTACGCGAAGTCGCGAGTACGCACGCCGAGGTGCGCGATGTGGCGCAGCCGGGCCGTGGGTGCCCGCACGACTCCGAGAGCGTCGGCGACGTCGCCACCGTGTGCCCAGGTCTCCATCAGTCGCGCCGTTGCCATGGACGCTGCGGACATGGGCGGTCCGTACCAGATGATCTTCGTACCCTGCGGAACCTCGGCGAGGGCGTGCGCGAGTTCGTGCCGTGCCGCGCGCCAGTTCGCGAGCAGGCCCGCGGCCGGCAACTGCGCCAGTTCCGCGGCTCCGGCGTCGACGAAGCCGAGCGGGTCGGTGAACGCCTCGAGGACCCCGGCGCGAAACGCCTCGGGATCACGGATGGCCGTGAGCGCAGCACGATCGGTCCACAGCAGGTGGCCGATCTGATGCGCGATCGTCCAGCCCTTCGCGGGCGTCGCGACGGCCCACCGGTCCGCGGGCAGGTCCGCGACGAGATCGTCGAGGGCGTCTCCCTCGGCCCGAAGGTCGTCGAGCAAGGTCTGCTGATCCGCCGCGCGATTGTGCAACTCCACCATGCGACAAGGGTCACACGTACGCGCGCAGGAATCAAGCAGGCGTGATTGTTTTCTGTCGCGCGGCTGGCAGTACGGTCGGCGAGACTGAGCGCATCGACATCGACGACAGCGGAGGACGGATGGCCGACAAGGATCACGGGGGCACTGCGCTGCCCGTCGTGGCGGTGCTGGGGGCCGTGCTGTCGATGCAGTTCGGGGCAGCTTTTGCGACGACCCTGTTCGATCAGGCGGGCGCGGCGGGCACGGTGACCGTACGACTGCTCTTCGCCGCCCTGGTGTTGTGTGCGATCGCGCGCCCACCGGTCCACCGGTGGTCGCGTATCGAGTGGCAGGCAGTCCTCGCACTCGGCGCGAGTCTCGCGCTGATGAACTCGTTCTTCTACGCCGCCCTCACGCGACTCCCCCTCGCCACCACCGTCACGATCGAGTTCCTCGGTCCCCTCACCGTGGCGGCAGTGCTGTCGCGGCGGGCCCGGGACGGCGTGTGGGTCCTCCTCGCGCTGGGCGGAATCGTGTGCCTCGGCGCGGGCCACGGCGACGGCCTCACCGAGGGCCTCGACCCGCTGGGCGTCGCACTGGCGCTCGTCGCGGCGGCGGGGTGGGCGGGATACATCGTGGCGGGATCACATGTCGCGACCAGGCTTGCGGGCTCGGCGCTCTCCGGCACCGCCGGGCTGGCCGGCGCCACCGCGATCGCCGCCGTGGCCGTGTTGCCGTTCGGCGTCGTCTCCGCCGGGACAGAGATGCTCTCACCCACGTTTCTCGCAGCGGGCTTCGCCGTGGCGCTGCTGTCGTCGGTGATCCCGTACAGCCTCGAGATCCGCGCCCTTCGTGACCTGTCCAAGAACGTCTTCGCCATCCTGATCGCTCTCGAACCTGCGGCGGCGGCCCTTGCCGGCGTGCTCGTGCTCGGCCAGTTCGTCGACGCTCTGTCCGCCATCGGTATCGCACTCGTCGTCGCAGCCGGGATCGGGGCTCTGCGCAACTCTCGCCCGCGCGCGCCTGTCACCTAGTTCCGCGTCAACGTGGCCGGGTGATCATCCGGACGAGTTCACCGGCGGGTCCGGCGAGCGCACGCGGCGGGCGCCATACCGCCCGCAGAACCCGGGAAAGGTCGAGTCCCTCCACGTCCACTGCGCGCAACTTGCCGGATTCGAGGTCCTCGGCCACCGCGAGCGTACTGAGAACCGCAGGACCTGCCCCGCCGAGCACGCTCGTCCGGACCGCTGCACTGCTCCCGAGTTCGAGCAGCGGCGCGGGACGGGCGTACTCCTCCAGCGCGAGGTCGAGGGTTCGGCGGGTACCCGACCCCACCTCGCGGACGACCAGCGGAGTGGACGCCAGTTCCGCCACGGTCAGCGGTCGGCGTCTGCGCGCCCACGGGTGGTCCGGCGGCACGACCACCACGAGCCGGTCCCGCGCTACCGGCACGCTGTAGAGCCCGCGCGGCACCGACGGACCCTCGACGAAGCCCACGTCGCACTCCCCGGCGGCAGCGGCGTCGCACACCTGCACCGAGTTGTGTACGTGCAACTGGATCTGCACGTCGCTGCGGATCGCCCGGAACTCTCCGAGCCACCGTGGGATGAGGTGTTCGGCCACCGTCATGGATGCCGCGACCACGAGTTCGGGAGGATGGTCGACACGCAGCGACGCCGCCGCGTCGAGCATGCGAGCGGTGTCGGCAAGGACCTCACGGGCCCAGTGCGCGACGACGGTGCCTTCCGGAGTGAGCACCGATCCCGTGCGGCCCCGGCGGACGAGCACCGCGCCGAGTTGCTTCTCGAGCCGTCTCAGCATGCGGGTCGCGTTGGGCTGGGCGATCCCTGCCTTCCGCGCTGCTGCGCCCAGACCGCCGTGGTCGTCGATGCCGACGAGCAGGTCGAGCGCCGCCAGATCGGGCCAGTCCGTCATGCCGATACGATATGCCTACCGGACCGGGCATATCTATTCGATATGAGCACATACTGAATCGACGGCTAGTCGCGCGGGGCCGGGCGCGACACGCTGGAGACATGGTCGCCGTCCTCTCTCCGCTCCGCCCCGAGCCGCTGCTCCGGCGCGTGCGTCCCGCCGTTCCCGGCCTGCTCGTGGGAGCAGCGGGCGCAGCAGTCGCGCTCGCCGCCGCCAGCCTGTTCCCCGGCGCCAGCCCACTGCTGATCGCGATCGTGCTCGGAGTCGTCGTCGCCAACGTGGGGCCTCACCTGGCAGTGCTCGAACCGGGATTGACGCTGGCGTCGAAGCACCTCCTCCGAATCGGTGTCGCGCTACTCGGACTCCAGCTGTCGATATCGGATGTCGTCGGACTCGGCTGGGGCGCAATGGGAGTCGCGGCCGCGGTGGTCGCGGCAGGCATCGGCGGCGCGCTGCTGTTCGGAAAGTGGCTCGGCGTCGATTGGACGGAGCGAATGCTCATCGCGTGCGGATTCTCGATCTGCGGTGCCGCCGCAGCCGCCGCGGTCGACGGTGTGATCGACGCTCGGAAACGCGAACTCGTCACGACCGTCGCACTCGTCGTGGTGTTCGGTACCGCCATGATCCCGCTCCTTCCCGCCCTGTCCGGTGCCCTGGGACTCGACTCGACCGAAGCGGGCATGTGGGCGGGCGCAGCGGTGCACGAGGTTGCCCAGGTGGTGGCGGCGGGAACCGCCCTCGACGCCACGGCGGCCGGCGCGGCCGCCGCCGGCGGTGCGCTCGCCGTCGCGGTCACCGTCAAACTCGCGCGCGTCGCGTTGCTGGCCCCGGTGGTCGCTGTCGTCGGCGCCGTGGCGCGGCACAGCGGGAATGCACGGCGCGACGGGCGCACTCCTCCGCTCGTACCCGCGTTTCTCGTCGCATTTCTGGTGCTCGTCGCCGTACGCGCGACCGGCCTGATCGGGCCGCAGGCACTCGATGTGGCTCACTGGGTTCAGGTCGCGCTGCTCACCATCGCGATGTTCGCACTGGGAACGGGCGTGCGGCGCGACATCATTCGCGGACTGGGATGGCGCCCGCTGGTGCTGGCCGCCGCAGCGACGGTGTGGGTTGCAGCGATCGCACTGGCCGGCGTCCTGGTGATCGCGTGAGCGCGGAAACTTCTACGTCCGCACCACGGGCTCGAATCCGCGCGCCTCACGCGAGTCCGTCGACAGCGATGAGCACGGCCGTCGCTGTCGCGAGCACCACGACGGCCGCTGCGACGGTGATGTTGCGCCACCAGAGACGGCCCACGTCCCCCGCGACGAATCCGCGCACGCGGGCACGGTGACCGATCCGGGCGGAGAGCAACACGACCACGGAAGGCACGAGGCACAGCAGTCCCACGGCCGCGACGACCGGACCCGGCCCAGGAACGAACCGCATGAAGAGCAGGACGACGGCACCGAGGGCGGCCCCGGTGCGCATCCAGGCCAGGCTCGTACGTTCGGGCTGGAGTCCGGGATCGTCGTGCCTCATCCGCAGGTCACACCGCGATCGCGACGGCGAGCCCGACGCCCGCCGTCGCGAGCAAACCCGCGAGCAGGAAGGACGCCCACGGCAGCGGGAGCGGACGTTGCGTGCGCATGGCGCGCTCGACGCTCAGCCAGCGGGCCACCGCCACGACCACGAGAATTGCGGAACAGACCAGCAGCGCACACGAGAACGCGGTGCGAAGGGCGGAGCCGATGACGTCACCGGCAAAAGCCTCGAGCCCCACCGCGGCGGCGATCAGGCCCAGCGCCGTCCGGATCCACGCGAGGAAGGTGCGCTCGTTGGCGAGGGTGAATCGCGGGTCGGGGTCGGTACCGACCCGCAGTGCCTTCGGGCGCCAACGCTGCTCTCCGGACGGATCCACGAGTGGGACACTATCCCGCCGGCCGGTCCGGCGGGCCGGGTCAGCCGACGACGAGATCGGTGCCGCGTGCCTCGACGGGTTGCGACTTGAGGGGACGCTTGGCGGGGCCCTGCACAACCGAGCCGTCGAGTGCGAACTTGCTGCCGTGGCATGCGCACACGATGGTGTCGCCTTCGACGGAGGTGATGTTGCAGCCCTGATGCGTGCACAGGGCGAGGAATGCGCAGAAGTCGCCTTCGGTGGGCTGCGTGAGAACGAGGCGCTTGCCTTCGATGAGCACTCCGCCTCCGACCGGTACATCCGCCACGGCCGCGACCACCTGTGCGTCGGGCCCGGGCGGCGCCGTCGTCGTCGGGGGCTGTGCCTGTGGAGGATCCCCCGCCGTATCGGTCGACGCGCCGCACGCTGCGAGCGCAGCGACGGCCGCTGCCGCTCCGGCTCCGCCGAGCAATGCGCGCCGGGGTACGGAGGTCCGGTCGGAAGAATCGAAGCTCATGCACGTGTCCGTTCGGGTCGCGGTTTCTGCTCCGACCGAGCCTATCGGGGAACGCGAACGGGGGCCGCGACCTGCGTCACGGCCCCCGCGCACGGGATTGTTCCTTACGCCACGGCGTCCGGCTGCCCGGCTAGTGCATCACGACCGGGGCCGCTGCGCCCTCTGTCTTCTCGGCACGTTTCCGGGGAAGGAAGGCTGCCGGGATCAGCGCGAAGATCATGATGATCGTCGCGATGAGGAAGGTGAACGCGAACGCCTCGGCGAGTGAACTCAGCACCGACTGCTGCATCTCGGGCGGCAGCTGGGCGAGCATCTCGGCATCCGGCTGACCGGACGACCCCTCGGGCGCACCCTGCGGTGCGATCACGCGGCTGGTGAGGATCACCGACATCGCCGCGGTGCCGATGGATCCGGCGGCCTGCTGGACGATGTTCATCAACGTCGAACCCCGCGCGATGCTGTTGTCGGTGAGAGTCTGCAGCGCGGCGGTCATGGTGGGCATCATCGTGCAGCCCATACCCATACCCATCACGAACAGGGCACCGAGGAGCAGCGGGTAGCCGGTATCCACGCCGACCTGGGTGAACACGCTCATCCCGGCGGCGATGAGAGCCAGGCCGGTCAGCACGATCTTTCCCGGCCCGATACGGTCGACCAGTTGTCCGGCGATCGGCATCGTGAGCATCGCACCGATTCCCTGTGGTGCGAGCAGGAGTCCGGCCGCCAAGGTGCTCTCGCCTCGCACCTGGAGGAAGTAGCTCGGGAACAGCAGACCGGCACCGAAGAACCCGATCGCGAACACCGACATCGTCAGGACGGCGAAGGTGAGCTGACGGTTGCGGAACAGGGTCAGGTCGATCAGCGGATGGTCGGTGCGCAACGCGTGCACGACGAACGCCGCGATGAGCGCGAGACCGGCGAGGCCGCTGACCAGGACCCGGGCGGACGCGACGGTGCCGGTCTCCGGCAGCGACGAGACGCCGAACAGGAACAACGCGAGCCCGGGCGAAAGCAGCAGCATCCCCTTGAAGTCGAACGCCTCCGACGCTTTCGGTGCGTCCTTGGGCAGCACGACGACAGCGACGATCAGCGCGACGATCCCGATCGGCAGGTTGATCAGGAAGATCCAGTGCCAGGTCGCGACGTCGATGAGCCAGCCACCGAGGATCGGACCGCCGATGGGGCCGAGCAGCATCGGGATACCGAGCACCGCCATGACGCGACCCACGCGGTGCGGGCCGGCCGCACGGGTCATGATCGTCATGCCGAGCGGCATCAGCATGCCGCCGCCGAAGCCCTGGACGACGCGGAACGCGATCAGCGACGTGACATCCCACGCGACACTGCACAGCACGGAACCGGCGACGAACAAGACGAGTGCCGTCAGATACAGCCGCTTGGTGCCGAAACGGTCCGCAGCCCAGCCGGTGAGCGGGATCACGCTGGCGAGCGCGAGGGTGTAGGCCGTCATGGTCCACGCGACGGTCGCGTAGGACGCCTGGAAGTCCGACATGAATGTCGGCAGTGCCACCGACACCACCGTGACGTCGAGAATCGACATGATGGCGCCGAGCACGACGACCGAGGCGATCTTCAGTACCGCGGCATCGAGCTTGTCACTGGGTTGAGCTGGGGATTTGTCGGGCGGCGCAGTCATGCGGTTACTCCAGGGTCGGCGCAGGCGAGTACCCGCGCGGTAGGAAACGAGCGTCGCGCGAAGATCCGGTCACCAGATCGGAAGTCGGCATCGATGGCGACTGCGAAACGCCGGATGATCTTAACGACCACGTCCGCCCGGCCCAACCGATTTACCGGCGCACGGCTCCGATCAGCGGCAGCAGTCGGCGGCGCCGGCGCCCGAGTTCCGCGAGCGCCTCGCGATCGGTGATCTTCACCCGCGGACGGCCCTGGGCGATGCCCGCCTTGCGTTCGGCGGCGTCGATCGCGCGCCACCCCTCGAGGTCGACGCGCTCCGGCCGCCGCCGCGCGAGCAACTTGTGCAGCGCGCGCCGGTCACCCCGCGGCTCCCGCAGGACGCCCGCGTCGAAGTCGGCGAGCAACGCGTTCACGGTCTCGCGTGCACAGGCCTTGTTGGTGCCGATGACTCCGCTCGGACCCCGCTTGATCCACCCGGTCACGTACACGCCGTTGTCGACGCGTCCCTCCGAATGGGGCACGACGCCGCGCACCTCGTCGAACGGGATGCCCGGTACCGCGACACCCCGGTATCCGATCGACCGGAGCACCAGAGGTGCGGCCACGTCGTCGAAGTCGTCCGTCGGGCGAACAGCAACCGCACCGTCGGTGCCGGTGAGTTCGGTGCGGGCGACCCGCACACCCGTGACACGCTCGTCGCCGAGCAGTTCGTGCGGCGCGGCGAAGAAGCGGAACACGATGCGCCGGTGGCCGGGGCGGAGCGGTCGCTGCGCGTATTCGCGCGCGAGGCGAACCTTCAGGGCCGTCGCCGGATCCTCTTCGACCGCACGGGCACTGACCGGATCGAGGTCGAGGTCTGCGTCGTCGATGACGACGTCGACGCCGCGGAGATCACCGAGGGCGACGAACTCCGGGTTGCTGTACGCCGCCTGGGCGGGCCCACGCCGGCCCAGCAGCACGACCTCACGGATGTTGCTGTTCCGCAACGCCGTCAGCGCGTGGTCTGCGATATCGGTGCGGGCGAGTTCGTCGACGTCCATCGTGAGGATGCGGGCGACATCGAGCGCGACGTTTCCGTTCCCGACGATCACGGCGCGGTCACCGGAGAGGTCGAACGTGCGGTCGGCGTAGTCGGGGTGCCCGTTGTACCAGGCGACGAACTCGGTGGCGGCGTGACTTCCCGGAAGGTCCTCGCCCGGGATACCGAGCCGCCGGTCGGCGGAAGCGCCCACCGCGTAGACGACGGCGTGATGGTGGTCGAGGAGTTCGGCATGCGTCAGGTCGCGGCCGATCTCCGTGTTCAGGTGGAGCGCGAATGCGTCACGCCGGAACGACCATTCGAAGGAGTCGGTCACGCTCTTCGTTCCCGGGTGATCCGGCGCGACACCGGCACGCACCAGTCCGAAAGGCGTGGGAAGACGGTCGAACATCTCCACTTCGACGTCGGAGCGCTCGAGCAGTGCCTGCGTGGCGTAACACGCCGCGGGACCGGCGCCGACGACGGCGACCCGGAGGGTTCCCTGCCCGCGGGGCGGGGCATGGG